>NZ_JAKKSE010000024.1:0-72784 GCF_025653595.1 Shewanella sp. SM95 | reverse complement strand
TCGCGGAAGGCCCGAAGGTCCCCTCCTTTCCCCCGTAGGGCGTATGCGGTATTAGCAGTCGTTTCCAACTGTTATCCCCCTCGACTGGGCAGATCCCTAGGCATTACTCACCCGTCCGCCGCTCGCCACCTCAGGAGTAAACTCCCTTGTGCTGCCGCTCGACTTGCATGTGTTAGGCCTGCCGCCAGCGTTCAATCTGAGCCATGATCAAACTCTTCAATTAAAGTTTTGTTGCTTCCGTCTTGCGACGTCAGCGGCTCAATGAATTCTGATTTTTTGTTTCTMRCTAAAGAAACAAACTGTACATATTACTATGAACACTCATTGTTACATTGATTTAAATTTTTGACTGCCAACCCGAAGGCTAAGCAGTTTCGATTAACTCAACACCTGTGAGTGTCCACACAGATTTCTTGTTTTATCTTGTTAAAGAGCAACTCAATATTCATAAGAGAACTTGAGTACCAGACTGAGCGTCGAACGCTTCCAGTTGGCTAGGGCTGCGTATTCTACGCATTTCCCGTTTCGCGTCAAGGAGTTTTTGCAAACTTTCTTAACACTCATCAATCACTAAACTCATCGATGAACTGTCACACCAGCCTGCTTAACGCTGTCTGCCGTGTCAGTGGATGCGCATTATAGGGAGATTAAGAAAGTCCGCAACCCCTATTTTAAGGAAATTTGCAGTTAATTCTAATTATCTAATCTAGCCACACCATACCCACCACTTACCCCCAAAGTTATCCACAATTCAGTCAAGACTACGCCTTTGTTTCGCATTATGTATAGCCAAAAGCCATCAGATGATTTGTTAGTAGTTATAAAAATAGAAGACTTTCGTCTTTTAAAATGAAGATTAAACGAGGCTAAGCGTGTGATTGACCTACGGATCGGCTTAAATGGATTTGTTTTAATAGCGACAACGCGTGACCATTAGTAAGTAGCGAGTTTGTGATGTAAGAACTAAAGCATGACTATGATAGGGTTCATTGGTGCATATAGATGTAGAAATAAAACAAACCCACAAAAAAGCCAGCTTACGCTGGCTTTTTACATCAAGTTACCTTAACGGCAATCGATTACACAGCTGTCTGGAAGATCACTTCCGATGCTTTTTTTGTGTAAGACTCGATTTGATCAAAGTTCAAGTAACGGTATGTGTCAGCCGCAGTTGCGTCTAACTCTTTAGCGTATTCTTGATATTCTTCAGGTGACGGCAGACGACCTAACAGCGCAGCAACCGCAGCCAGTTCAGCAGAGGCTAAGTAAACGTTAGCACCTGTACCTAAACGGTTAGGGAAGTTACGGGTAGAAGTCGATACCACAGTTGAACCTTCAGCTACACGTGCTTGGTTACCCATACACAGTGAACAACCTGGGATCTCGATGCGCGCGCCTACACGACCAAAAATCGCGTAGTAGCCTTCTTCAGTCAGCTGATCTCTATCCATCTTAGTCGGTGGTGCAATCCACAGACGTGTTGGCAGGGTTTTAGCAAACTTGTCTAGCATCTTACCGGTTGCGCGGAAGTGACCGATGTTGGTCATACAAGAACCTACGAACACTTCATCAATCTTAGTTTGCGCAACAGATGACAGTAAAACGGCATCATCAGGATCGTTTGGCGCACACAGGATTGGCTCTTTGATGTCATTTAAGTCGATTTCGATTACTGCAGCGTACTCAGCATCTTTATCAGCACTCATCAGCTCAGGATTGGCTAACCACTCTTGCATGCCTTTGATGCGACGTTCAATCGTACGACGATCGCCATAACCTTCAGCGATCATCCACTTGAGCATGATGATGTTTGAGTTCAGGTATTCAATGATAGGTTCTTTGTCTAACTTGATGGTACAACCGGCAGCAGAGCGCTCAGCTGAAGCATCAGACAATTCGAAAGCTTGTTCAACTTTCAAGGTTTCAAGACCTTCGATTTCCAGTACGCGACCAGAGAAGATGTTTACTTTACCTTTCTTCTCAACGGTCAGCATGCCCAGTTCAATGGCTTTTAATGGGATAGCATGAACCAGATCACGCAGTGTGATACCCGGTTGCATTTTGCCCTTGAAGCGCACTAATACGGATTCAGGCATATCGAGTGGCATAACGCCAGTCGCAGCAGCAAACGCTACTAAGCCAGAACCCGCTGGGAATGAAATACCTATTGGGAAACGCGTATGTGAGTCACCACCCGTACCAACGGTATCTGGTAGCAGCATACGGTTTAACCACGAGTGGATAACACCGTCACCTGGACGCAGTGATACACCGCCGCGGTTCATGATGAAATCTGGCAGAGTATGATGTGTGTTCACATCCACTGGCTTTGGATAAGCCGCAGTGTGGCAGAATGACTGCATAGTCAAATCAGCACTAAAACCTAAACAAGCTAAATCTTTCAGCTCATCACGGGTCATAGGACCTGTCGTGTCTTGTGAACCGACAGACGTCATCTTAGGTTCGCAGTATTGACCAGGACGCACACCCGCTACGCCACAAGCTTTACCGACCATCTTCTGCGCAAGCGTATAACCTTTACCGGTATCAGCGACATCTTGAGAACGTACAAAGACGTCAGATAACCCTAAGCCTAATACGTCACGGGCTTTGTCAGTTAAACCACGACCGATGATCAATGGAATACGACCACCAGCACGAACTTCGTCTAACAAGACTTCCGTTTTTAAGCTAAATTCTGAAATTACTTCGTCGCTATCGTGACGCTTAACCACACCGGCGTATGGGTAGATGTCAATCACATCGCCCATTTCCATCTTGTTCACATCAAGCTCGATTGGCAGTGCGCCCGCATCTTCCATAGTGTTGAAGAAAATCGGTGCAATTTTACCGCCAAGGCAGAAACCGCCAGCGCGCTTGTTAGGTACGAATGGAATATCATCGCCCATAAACCACAGTACTGAGTTAGTCGCAGATTTACGTGATGAACCCGTACCCACAACGTCACCCACATATACTAATGGATGACCTTGTGCTTTTAATGCTTCAATTTTTTTCACTGGGCCAACGGCACCAGCAACATCAGGCTCGATACCATCACGGGCGTTTTTCAGCATAGCTAACGCGTGCAATGGGATATCAGGACGTGACCATGCATCTGGTGCAGGTGACAAGTCATCGGTGTTGGTTTCACCAGAAACTTTAAATACTGTCAGAGTGACTTTGTCGGCCAGTTTTGGACGGCTTAAATACCAATCTGCATTCGCCCACGCTTCAACCACTTGCTTAGCAAACTCATTGCCCGCTTCCATCTTCTCAACCACATCGTGGAAAGAATCAAACATCAGCAGAGTGTGAGATAAAGCTTTAACGGCTAAAGGTGCTAACGCTGGATTATCCAGCTGCGCGATCAGAGGTTCGATGTTGTAGCCGCCTTGCATTGTGCCTAACAACTCAGTAGCACGCTCAGCAGACAGAATCGGTGATTTTTCAGCGCCTTTGGCAACCGCATCTAAAAAAGCAGCCTTAACGTAAGCGGCTTCATCAACACCTGGGGGAATTCGATTTTCAAGCAGGTCGAGAACGAAAGCCTCTTCACCTGCGGGTGGGTTTTGAACTAACTTAACCAGTTCAGCCACTTGATGTGCATCTAATGGCTTAGGGACTACGCCCTCTGCAGCACGTTCTGCGACGTGTTTACGATATGCTTCTAGCACGGCAACATTCCTCTTTGTTTGGCGCTCTAACAACGAAACTGCACGTCTTCTTAATTGAAGCTGACAGTCCGACATGATCGACCCGTATTTCCGGCCTGCAGTATACTACAGCTTTGCAAAAGTATGAATCAGGTCACACTCGGCAAAAAGCGAAATAAGGACTAAATCCGGCGGCGAATGCCAACTTACGGGAAGATTAAAACAAGTGAAATTAGACAATAGTTTGAAAACAGACAAAAAACCATACACTACAAATAGTTAAAAATGTTTCATTAATTTTAAATCGAACAAGCAATTTTCCGCGCCCCAAAGCAAATAGGTATAAATTTTTCTCATCTTGCTGCATTTTGGCTTTTAAGATGCAGTGCGAGAACTTACACTCAGGCTTAATTTACTGCATATCTCAGTTATTTCCTTAGTCCATCGGAGTACCAATGACATCCCTTAGCATTCAAGCCGTTATTTTTGATATGGATGGCGTTTTAATCGATTCAGAACCTCTATGGCAGCGAGTCGAGTATGAAGTGTTATCCGCACTCGGCGTGCCAGTGACGATAGAAACGATTCAACAAACCACGGGCTTACGCATCGATCAATGCGTCGATTATTGGTACCACAAGGCTCCTTGGCCACACTATGATAATGCCAAGGTCAGCCAAACGATTGTTGATAAAGTTGCAAATGAAATTCTGGTTAGCGGCGAAGCTATGCAGGGCGTCCACGAAGCGATTGATCACTGCCAAGCGCTTGGCCTTAAAATCGGCTTAGCGACTTCATCCCCAAATACCATTATCCAAGCAGTATTAACGAAGTTAGATCTCAGTGAAAAGTTTATGGCGATAGAATCGGCTGAACACCTAATCTATGGCAAACCCCACCCAGAAGTTTATTTGAATTGCGCTAAGGCGTTAGATGTTGATCCCCGTTGTTGTCTTGCCATCGAAGATTCCTTTAACGGCTTAATTGCCGCCAGAGCAGCCAACATGCAAACGGTCGCGATCCCTGCGCCAGAACAAAAAGGCGATGCTAAGTGGATTATCGCCCATCATCAGGCCGAGAGTTTGTTGGCATTAACAACAATTTTGGCAAAATAACGTCACAACACACCGAGTTTCTGCAGGGCGGATAAGCTTAGTCTTTGCCCTACGGATAAATAGCACAATGGTGTATGCATCAGAAGGAATTCAATGTGAAATACCTGTCCTTAATACTGCCCATGGGCTTAATACTCATGTCCACCTGTTTACCCGCTAGCGCAGGTGAGACCATGCACTGCAAACAACAAGTGATCAATACGGGCGATACTTTAACGACTGTGCAGGATAAATGCGGCTCGCCCAGTGATATTCGAGAATACAGTCTGCCAGCGACTTATCTCAACGCTAACGGAGACAGGGTGATCGATCCCAGCAAGTTGCCAACTGAGTATCAAGAATGGACCTATGACTTTGGACCAACACGCTTAATGCGTCGCCTGTATGCCACTGATAATAAAGTCACAAAAATTGAATCCTTAGGTTATGGACATTAATCGGCAGCATCATTGATTATTGTCATCAATAAAAAAGCCAGACATTGTCTGGCTTTTCTTATTTCAATCTACTGAATGTATTACCAAATTTTCACACGTTCATCTGGTGTTAAATACATTTTATCGCCTTCTTTCATCTCGAAGGCCTTATAAAAGGCTTCCACGTTACGTGGTGTACCCATGGCACGATAATGGCTCGGTGAATGCGGATCTGTCAGCAAACGTCGGCTCAGTTCTTCATCACGGTAATTACGGCGCCATACTTGCGACCAACCCACAAAGAAGCGTTGCTCGCCCGTTAAACCATCGAGCACAGGTGCAGGTTTGCCGTTAAGGCTCATCAAATACGAACGTGCCGCTACGGTTAAACCACCTAAGTCGCCGATGTTTTCCCCTAAGGTCAAATCACCGTTAACAAACTTGCCGGGCATTGCCTCATAACCTGAGTATTGGGCAGACAACTGCTTACCGCGTTTTTGGAACTCTTCTCTGTCTTTATCTGACCACCAATCACGCAGGTTGCCATCACCATCGTATTTAGCGCCTTGGTCATCAAAACCATGGCTAATTTCATGGCCGATCACTGCACCGATACCACCGTAGTTAACGGCATCATCGGCATCCATATTAAAGAATGGCGGTTGCAGAATCGCTGCAGGGAACACAATTTCGTTTTTCACTGGGCTGTAGTAAGCATTCACCGTTTGTGGTGTCATGCCCCATTCGGTACGATCGATTGGCTTGCCGAGCTTGTTGATCATGTCTTGATATTCAAACTGAGCGTAACGCATATAGTTACCCACTAACTCGTCAGCCTTGATATCTAAACCTGAGTAATCTTTCCATTTATCTGGATAGCCAATTTTGTAGGTAAACTTAGCCAGTTTTTCTTGGGCGGCGACTTTGGTTTCTGGCGTCATCCACTCAAGTTCATTAATGCTGACTTCAAAACCTTTGATCAAGTTTTTGATCATGGTTTCCATGCGTGCTTTAGCTTCTGGCTTGAAGTATTGCTTAACGTACTCTTCACCCACTAACTCACCAATCACTTGGTCGGCGCCATCAACTGCTTTTTTCCAGCGTGGCTGCTGCTCTTCGATACCCATTAAGGTTTTGCTCTTAAAGGCAAAGTTCAAATCAACAAAGTTTTTACTCAGTAACTCGGCGTAGCTATCCACTAAGTGGAACGCTAGATAATCCTGCCAAGCCGATACAGGGAATGTCTCGAAACTGGCGCCGAGTTTTTCAAAATAAGAGGGCTGACGCACGATCACTTCAGTCACTTTATCGCCTAAGCCCGCACTCGCAGCAAAGGCATTAAAATCGAATTGACCGGTTAACTTTTGCAGTTCAGCACGATCTAACTTGTTGTATGCCTTGTTGGCATCACGGGATTCAACTCGGCTCCACTGACTTTTGGCGATCATCATTTCGATGTCAGCGACGTTTTTAGCCGCACGTTTAGCGTCCTTGTAACCCGCTTCAGTCAGTATATCTGTCACATACTTGGCCATGGCTTGGCGATTAGCGGCAAACTTAGGATCATCTTTTAGGTAATAATCGCGGTCCGGTAGCGTAAGGCCTGACTGGCTTAAATACACCGCATACTGAGTTGAGTTTTTAGCGTCATTATTGACGTAAAAACCAAAAGGAATACCAGAACCCGTCGTCAGTAATTTGCCCATAACAGCGGGTAAGTCAGCGTGCGTTCTTGCGGCTGCGATATCAGCCAGTAAAGGGTTTAGTGGTGTAACACCTAAGGTTTCAAGTAAATCGGTATTCATGAAACTGGCATTGAAATCACCGATTTTCTGCTCATTCGAGCCTGCAGCAGGATTCTTTTTAGCGGCCGCTTCGTCGATAATTTTCTTCAATGCATCTTGGCTTTGGTCGTACAACACAGAAAACGCGCCATAGTTAGATTTGTCAGCAGGAATAGGCGTATTTGCCAACCATTTTCCATTAACGCTGTAATAGAAATCATCTTGATGGCGAACTGAGGCATCAAAGTTTTGCAATTCAATGCCAGACACCGCGACGGCTTCAGTTTTAGGCTCATTACTACAAGCCGCTAAACCTAAACTCAAGGCGATACTCAGTGCCAGTGTGCTTATCTTCTTCATTGTTTTCCCCAGCTTCCGTTGAGAGTTATTATTTTTCCCGCAAAACCTTAGCATCTTGGCACGCCTCACAGTAGTAAGATTTTGTAAAAGGATATGACACTTTAGCGACACTCTTAGCTATTTCGGCAAGATAACTTCCATAGGGATGACGCTTATAGTTTTTCCATCGACCAAAAAGTAAGGGCACAACCTCAGTCATGCCCTTGAGTTCTTTACACCAATCTCAAACTAGAAGTTTTTACCCACAAATAAATAGAAGGACTTATCGCCAAGATCTGTGATCCCAAAACCAAGTGCCGCGGGTCCCATGGAAGTATCTGTACCGATATAAAGACTCGATGCATAAATCAGATCGGTCAGGGTGACGTCAGTGCGCTCGTCCCAAACATTCCCCGCCTCTAAGCTCCAACCTAGGTATAGAGGATAATCTGTCATACCTAGCGCATCACGCCCGAGATCATATTGATAAATAAAGGCCCCAAACACTTTATGTGCGCCCATAATTGAGTCTTTATGGTAACCAGACAGGTTTAAGAATCCTCCCAGCTCAGATAAATGCAGCGTATTGACCCCATCATTATTGTTGGTAGCAATTGATGCCTTACCAACAAAAGCGTGGTTACCGACACTCAAGGCACCTTTCCAGTCGGCCTCTATTTGCACACTAAATTGGTTTTGATTATCGTCGATACTGTCATTGAAATCTTCATTGCGCACGTAAACGTTTAAGGTTACGCGATTACCTGATGTTGGAAAGCTAATGCTATCTAAGCTATCGTAACCGAACCTAAAGTAAGCACCATAGGAACTAAAATCTAAGTCCTGCGTTAGCCAAACATCATTGACTATCGACCCCTTCTCTGCGACTAAGCCTAACTCAATCATCCCTTGTAAGGTGTAGTTATAACCTATGCCTAATTCAATCGTATGGGTTTTCTTGTCGAAGGTTAAGATACGACTGTTATTATCGTATAAGTCCCAATCACGGGTATCGTATTGATAGCGGGCACGGCTAAAGAACTGTTGGTCCCTGTCTAAAGGCTGATAAAACTCAGTTGCAAACAACTTTTCAATGCCGAGTTTGACCTCATTGCGCCACTCTCCACCATTAAAGGTCAAATCGGTCATGGTATAAGCCATGTCAAAACTGATGGCAGATTCTGAATTAAAGTCATCCTCCCAATTAAAGCCCAGTTGGAAATAATTCGGCCCCCAAGACTTAGCCTTAGTGGTGACTGTGAGTATGCGGCCATCCTCACCTTCTACAAATTCAGCATCGACACGCTCAAATTTATTGAGAGAGTAAATACGCTTTAACGCCTCATTAAGCTCGTCTTTAGATACAGCTTGCCCAGGTTTAATATTCAAGGTTTCCGTCAAGAGATTCAAACTCACCTTAGATTGGTTTTCAAATACGATTTCATTAATGGGATGACGTACATCCGCCATTAATAATTTACCTTTGGCTTTTTTAGCCTCGACGTAGGCGGCATATTCCTCAGGGCTCACGCTCATACTGCTCAACTTATAAAGCTGACCATTAGCGGCTTCTTTTCCAAGGGTTAATGCCAGCGGCATAATAGTGAAATCAGTGGTGCTGAGGGCGTCAATCGCGGGTCGGATCAATACATCTTTATCTGTCAGTAATTGTTTTTGTTTTTCAGTGCTGGCATTGGTCAAAAAATTAGAGAGCTGATCCAGTACCGCAATGGTACTGTCTAATTTATCTTTTTTGACCAGAGGCGAGCCAATATCGACGGCGATAATAATATCGGCTCCCATGGCCTTAACAACATCGACGGGCATGTTATTAGCAATACCACCATCGACCAATAACTTGCCTTCAATTTGTGCGGGCTGAAGTGCACCAGGTACAGTTGCAGACGCTTGCATGGCTTTAACCATACTGCCGTGACTAATCACCACAGGTAAGCTAGTTTCTAAGTCGGTTGCAACCGCTCGGTAGGGAATGGCTAAATCATCAAAATGACCAAATTGCTGTACCAGATCTGTCGACTGACGTAAAAGTTGTGACATAGTCTGACCACGTAGCAGACCACTTGGCGCCCTCACTTGGCCTTCGTTATAGCCAATGTTTAACGGAATATTGTAACGGTCGCGTAACTGTTTATCCCTGTAACTCAAAATATTGCGCGGTATGGTGTCCGAGTAGCCACTGTCCCAGTTGACCCCCATCATGATAGTTTCCACTTCACTCGCACTGTAACCCAGTGAATACATGCCAGCGACA
This sequence comes from Shewanella sp. SM95, assembly GCF_025653595.1. Classification (NCBI taxonomy): domain Bacteria; kingdom Pseudomonadati; phylum Pseudomonadota; class Gammaproteobacteria; order Alteromonadales; family Shewanellaceae; genus Shewanella; species Shewanella sp. SM95. The sequence continues at coordinate 63,202 of NZ_JAKKSE010000024.1, read as the reverse complement.
TAGGCACCTATGCTGGTGCCCGCGATATAATCGACTGGGATGTTATGTTCTTCTAATATTTTGAGCACGCCGACGTGAGCAGCGCCTTTAGCACCACCACCACTGAGTACGACACCAATTTTAAGGCGCTCTGCAGCCAAAGACGGGGTAACACACAAACACAAAATAATAGAAGCGAGTAGTTGACGCATCATGTGAGGCTACTTTTTATGGGATAAAAATCCGAGTTATATTAACAAACTTATCGATTTAACCGTCAGTCATATTTTATCTGGACCGACTAGTGATAAGTTTGTGTACTCTTTATACAAACAGATGAAGTTTAATTGAATAAACTGCTAAACAAAATATCCATCATCACTGAAGACGATAACGTTTACATATCAAGCTCACTGGCTTATATCGTGCAGACGATTGCCCATCAGCTGTACAAATATTAAGTATTCGCGAGCCAATAATAGACTATGTTTCTAGCTTAATGATCAATAGAGACGATTTTGTTATCTGTCTCTAAATAGCGCTCAAAATCATCAACGCACATAGGTTTAGCAAAATAATACCCTTGAATAATATAACAGCCACGGCTAAAGACTTGCTCTAACTGCTCAACCGTCTCAATCCCTTCAGCAACCACATTTAATTTAAGGTTACGGGCTAATTCAATAATACTGCTCACAATCGCCTGATCTGCGGTATTAGTGGCGATATCAATCAAAAAGGAGCGATCAATTTTTAGAGTATTGACCTCAAAATTACGCAAATAAGCCAGTGAAGAATACCCAGTACCAAAGTCATCGATGGCAACCTCGATCCCCAAAGATTTCAATCGAGTCAGATGGTCTTTAGCGACATGCAACTCCTTCATCAATACGCCTTCGGTGATTTCTAATCCTAAAGATGCAGTTGGCATTTGGGTTTCTTGTAAAATTCTTTGGATATCTTCAATAAAATCTGGCTGCCTAAAATGCACCGCCGAAATATTAACCGACAACTTAAAGCCCGAGCCATAGCGCTTAGTCCAATTGGCTCCCTGCACACAGGCTTGTCTTAATACCCAGCGGTCAATATCAACAATTAAACCGCAGGCCTCGGCGACTTTGATGAAAATATCGGGGCGAATAAAGCCGTCCAGCGGATGTTTCCAGCGAATTAATGCTTCCATTCCTATGAGCTTATCATTACGCAAAATATCAATTTGCGGCTGGTAATAAAGCTCGAACTCTTGCCGCTCTATCGCTTTGCGTAAATCGGCCTCTAGCCGTAAATGATAGAGGGCTTGAGCATTACGCTCCGAGGAATAATATTGAAAATTCCCTCGCCCTTCTTCTTTGGCATGGTACATAGCAAGATCGGCATTCTTGATAAAAGCTTCTGGCTGCACCGCATCGTCGGGCCAAATGCTGATGCCTATGCTGGTCGAAATATAAAATTCCCGACCATACAACTTAAAAGGCGCGACAATTTGCTCCAACAGGCGCTCGGCGACATGGTTAATATCGTCAATGCTGTTTGCATTGCGGAGTAAAATCACAAATTCATCGCCACCAAAACGACAGAGTAAATGCTCGCTGGAAATACAAGATTGCAGTCGGCTTGATGCTTCGACCAGCAGTGCATCGCCCATGCTATGACCATAGGAGTCATTAACATGCTTAAATCTATCGAGATCTAAAAACAGTAGCGCCAGTTTCTCACCTGTTTGCTGCGCAGCTTGAATCGACTGTAATAGACGGCTAGAAAATAAGGAGCGATTTGGCAACCCAGTAAGCACATCGTAATTAGCCAAACGGCGTAAATCGGCTTCAGTACGTTTACGCTCCGTGATATCCGAGAATACCACCACATAGTGGGTTACTTTCCCGTTAATGCTTTGCATCACAGACACGTTTAGCCACACAGGACAAAGTTGCTGATTGGCGCGGATTAACTCCCGCTCTCCGGTCCAAGACTGACTATCACGGAGAAGTTGCTTAATCTCCGATGCTAATCCGTCATTCATCTGTACGAATTGTGCAAATGGTTGCCCGACTAAGTCGTCAGAATCTATACCAATAATTTGTTGCGCAGCGTAATTCGCAACGCGAATACCGCCTTCGACATCTAAAATCAACACACCTTCAGAGGTATTGCCAAACGCTTTCGCCAATAAATTAATTTCATCTTCTAGCTGGCGTTGCACAGTAATATCGCTATAAATACCCGCGACCCGTTCAATTTCATTTGAGTGCTTATTGCGAGCAACTGGCCGACCTCTAACCCTCAGCCATCCCCAATTACCGTCCTTACGCTGATAGCGATATTCGGCCTCGAATCGGTCAATCTCACCCGCCATCATGTTATCCCACTGAGCGAGAGCTTTCTCCCTATCCTGCGGATGCACAGGCAAATCCTCTAAGCTCACCACAATCTCATTAGCATGCGTACCAAGCACCGAACCGCGATTATCAAGGTGAAATGCCTGAGTATTTTTATGCCACTCCCAGAGATCTGAGTCACTGCCGCGCAAAGACTGCCTTAACCTGTCCTCACTCTCCGTTAATGCCAGATTCATCTGCTTAAATGTATTGATCTGTCGTTGTCGATACCAAGCAAGACTTAAAGCAATAATTGAAAATAACAACAGCAAAATACCTTTAAAACCTTGGGATAACCACCAATGCTGCTCAACATAAAAAGGGTAAGAGAACGGCTTATCTGACCATATCCCATTAACTTGACTCAAAATATCTAACACATAGCCACCCGCCGCTAATCCTGCGAGGTTGATCTGAGATTCCCCCTGCAACAAGACGTAATGGCTATCTTCATCCTGATACCGTAATCGGTATTTAAATTGAATTGGCGAATCATCGAGGTAATCTAAATTAGTGATTTGAAAACTCACCATATTCGCATCGGGTTTGATGGTCATCAGGTTACGCGGCAACAAGGATACCTCTGTCGTGTTGTTATAGTACACAGAGACAGATTCAAGCATCACATGGTCATCGGTTATACGATTGACCAGCCTATTGACATCGAGTCGCATCACACCTTCAGGTGTTCCTAAGTAAAAGCCTGTTTTTGGCGAATAAAAATAAGCGCCCTCGTTCATTTCATCGGAAATCAAACCATCGAGTTGATTAAACATAGCGATATTGCCTGTTTGAATATCCTGACGAATCAAAGAATCAGCACAACCCACAAGATTTGACTTAGGAGTCTTTTGAATAAAAAACACTGAACTACAATTTAATTGCCATTCGGAAGTCAGTGAAACTAACGATTCCGCCTGCTGATTATATTCAAACAAACCTTTTTCATAGGAACCAAACCAGATAATTCCCGGGGACATTTCTTCAATATGGCTAATCGTTGGTTGCGCCGCAAAAGCATTAAATAAGTGCCGTTGATCATGAAACTCGTTTTGACTGTCTATGTAACCAAAGACTTTTTTACCGCCAATCCAAAGACGACCGTCAGAGGTACGATAAATTGTGCGGATCACTGGCCGCTTGGGGCCATCAAATTCGTTCGATGACTTATCAATATCAAATGGCTGGGGCTCATAGAGTCCCATTTCCCAAAAATAGAGTCCCGTGGTAGTCGCAATCCAGACACGTCCTTTCAGTTTGGGATCCCGATAAGTTTTATATATGAGCTTATTTTTAAAGTCATCCTGACCGTGAGTCCATTTAGAAAAACTGCTGCCTTGCAAGGTCTCTTTATCAATAACAAAAAGACCACTGGTTGTTGAGATCAGTAAATAATGGTCCTCAAACTCACTAATATCATAAATACTTTCGTGGGGATTAAACCCCTCAATCGGAATGTTAACCGCTTTTTTACTGCCCTTAGCAACAAAATCTACACTGGAAGAACCGAGCCAAACCCCTTCATCACTGGCATGTACAGACCAAGTCATGGCATCGCTCAGCTGATAGGGTTCATCTGCCGCATAAGTATCAAGAATGAAATCAGGCTGTGACGCTAACAATGCCAATCCATCACCAGAGCCTCCAACCCACATCAAGCCTGCATCATCAAACAACATGGCTTTCAGCGTTTCCATGTTGGCCTCAGCCTTCAACTCTTGCTGATAATTCTCAATCAACCGCGTCTCAGGCGACCATTTTAACAAGCCAATACGACTGGCAAACCACAAATACCCTTTAGCATCTTCAATGATCGCTGTGCTCCAATCGGGTAATTCTGGCACAGGTGTAATTTGATGAGCGATTTGATCTAATTGATAAACACCACGCCCTGTCGCAATCCAGATCCTATGTTGAGTATCCTCCAACATATCGAGAATACTGCCCATAGATTCGGTCCAAGGGTATTGGAACAGCCGTTCGCCCTTGTTATCGAGGAGCTCTAGTTGCAACTGCCCCGCAACCAACATGTGTCCATTGGGCATAAGCAATAACTTGCGCCAAGGAAGGTCGCGATTAACAGCTAATTGAGTGATAAGGCGAAGTTCTGACTTTGAAGGGGAAAACTCATAGATCTGACCATTATCAATTAATAATCGCCATGTTTTGCTATTCTTGCGGGCTGCCGATATCAGCGCACCACCTGGAAACTGCGGGAATAGATAGGGAGAACCAAACGCGGTAAATTGATTTTGTACTATATCGTAAAGGTAAATCGCGGCATTGGTACTGACCAATAACTTGTCTCGGTCGATGTTTACCACTGTCGTTAAAAAGTCATCCGCAAGCCGTGATTCCGTGCCAATTTTATCAATGCGCCGCACCTTAGAATTACTGACCCGATACAAGCCCTGCTCAGTCGCTGCCCATACAAAACCATAGTCATCTAAGGCTAAACCTCGGATGCTGGTGACAGCTAAACCGTCTCTATCGGTAAAAACACGCTGCACAAAGCCGCCCGCCCAAGCCGAATGGACGCTAATCAGTGAAAGGATGAAACATGTCAGAATTGTTCTAATTATTTTTGTTTGCATGTGACAACTTACCGCATACCATAACTGTACTGTAGCAGCTCAATCCCTTCAATTCATCCGCTTGTTTACATAAAAGTTACAAAAAAATACAGGCAATAAAAAAGCGCTCAAATGAGCGCTTTTTTAATCGACAGCTAAATTACTTTTTCTTTGCCTTTGGGTTTGGCAAATCAGTAATAGAACCTTCGTACATTTCAGCCGCTAAGCCTACTGATTCGTGCAGTGTTGGATGAGCGTGAATGGTTAATGCTAAATCTTCAGCATCACAACCCATTTCAATCGCTAGACCGATTTCACCTAACAGCTCGCCGCCGTTAACACCCACAATAGCACCACCGATCACGCGGTGAGTGTCTTTGTCGAAAATCAGCTTAGTCATACCTTCAGAACAATCTGACGCAATCGCACGACCACTTGCAGCCCATGGGAAAGTTGCGGTTTCGTAAGCAATACCTTGCTCTTTCGCTTCTTTCTCAGTCAAACCAACCCAAGCGACTTCTGGGTCAGTATAAGCAATTGATGGGATTACTTTTGGATCGAAGTAGTGCTTCATGCCAGCGATAACTTCAGCCGCTACATGGCCTTCGTGCACGCCTTTGTGAGCCAACATTGGTTGACCAACGATGTCGCCGATAGCATAAATGTGCGGTACGTTAGTACGCAGTTGCTTATCAACCTTGATAAAGCCACGCTCATCAACGTTAACGCCTGCTTTTTCAGCATCTAACGACTTACCATTAGGTGCACGGCCAATAGCCACTAATACGGCATCGTAACGAACGGCTTCAGTTGGCGCGCTCTTACCTTCCATAGAAACATAAATACCGTCTTCACGGGCTTCGACCGCTGTGACTTTAGTTTCAAGGATCAGGTTGAATTTCTTCTTGATTTGCTTAGTAAATACGCGAACCACATCTTTATCTGCCGCAGGGATCACTTGGTCGAACATCTCAACCACGTCGATTTGGCTGCCTAAAGATGCGTACACAGTACCCATTTCTAGACCGATAATACCGCCGCCCATCACTAACAACTTGCCTGGAACTTCTTTCAGTTCTAATGCGTCAGTCGAATCCCAAATACGTGGATCTTCATGCGGAATAAATGGCAGTTTGATTGGGCGAGAACCCGCAGCAATGATCGCTTGCTCGAAAGTCACTTTAGTCACAGTGCCATCTTCAGCAGTCACTTCTAGCGTGTTAGGGCCAGTGAATTTACCAAAACCGTTAACCACGTTAACTTTACGCATTTTGGACATGCCGCCCAATCCGCCAGTTAATTGGCCAATGACTTTTTCTTTAAAGCCACGTAACTTATCTAAATCGATAGTTGGCTCGCCGAAGACCACACCGTGAGCGGCAACCGCTTTGGCTTCTTCGATAACTTTAGCAACGTGCAGTAAGGCTTTAGATGGGATACAACCCACATTAAGACACACGCCACCTAAAGTGCTAAAACGTTCAACTATGATGGTTTCCAGACCTAAGTCAGCAGCACGGAAAGCCGCAGAATAACCTGCAGGACCTGCACCTAATACCACTACCTGAGTTTTGATTTCGTTACTCATGTTTTCCTCTAATTCTCATTCAATCCGTTGGAGGAGCTATCCTGCCAACCGAAAATGCGCCAGCGCGTAAGGTGGGTGCATTTTAACCTGTGTTTGATACTGATCACAATAAACAAAAGGCTGCTCAAGATGAGCAGCCTTATATGATTACAGAACCAAAGTACGAATATCGGACAGAATTCCTGACAGCGTCACACTAAAACGTGCAGCCATGGCACCATCGATCACGCGGTGATCGTATGACAGTGACAGAGGCAACATCAATTTAGGTTCGAACTCTTTACCATTCCACTTAGGCTTAATTTCAGATTTAGACACACCTAAAATCGCCACGTCTGGGTAGTTCACGATAGGCGTAAACGCCGTACCGCCAATACCACCTAAACTTGAAATGGTGAAACAGCTACCTTGCATATCAGCAGATTTCAGCTTGCCATCACGGGCACGGATAGAGATATCAGCCAGTTCACGAGATAACTCGATAATGCCTTTCTTATCCACGTCACGCACGACTGGCACAACCAAACCGTTTGGCGTATCAACCGCCACACCGATGTGGAAATACTTCTTCTGGATCAGTGATTCGCCATCAGAGCTTAAGCTCGAGTTGAACACAGGGAACTGTTGCAACGTTTTAGCCACAGCTTTCAGCATAAACACTAAAGGCGTGATCTTGTAATCGGCTTTTTTCTTCGCCGCTACATCGTTTTGCTGCTTGCGGAACTCTTCCATTTCAGTGATATCAGCTTCATCGAACTGAGTCACGTGAGGGATAGTCACCCAGTTACGGTGTAAGTTAGGACCAGAAATCTTCTGGATACGGCTTAATGGAATCTCTTCCACTTCACCAAACTTACTGAAATCAACTTTAGGTGCTGCAATCACTTGCAGACCACCGCCATTACCTGAACCAACAGAAGTTGCAGCAGTCGCTTTCGGACGCGACAGTTCGTATTTAACATACGCCTGTACGTCTTCTTTCATGATGCGACCTTTACGGCCAGAACCTGTCACTTGGGTCAAGTCGACACCAAACTCACGGGCTAAACGGCGTACTGCAGGAGACGCATGTACCGCACCGGTAGACACAGGTGTACCTGCGCTTGGGTGATGGGGTACTGGTGGACGGCTTGCAGGTGCAGCAACGGGCGCCGCGCTCACTGGAGCAGGAACTGCCGCTTGAGCAACAGGTGCAGGAGCTGCACCCGCACTTACTGTTGCAACAGAAGTAGTCTCAATCGTCGCAATAACGCTACCTTGAGAAACCTTGTCACCCACTTTAACAGTCAAAGACAGCAGTTTACCGGCGAATGGCGCAGGCACTTCCATGGTGGCTTTGTCAGTTTCAAGGGTGATCAAACCTTGGTCGGCAGTGATTTCATCACCAACAGAGACTAGCACTTCGATCACATCGACATTGCTGGCATCGCCAATATCCGGCACTTGAATTTCTTTTACCGCAACCACACTTGCCGCTGGTGCAGCAGGTGCTGCGGCCACTGGCGCTACCGTAGCGGCAGGAGCCGCTTGGGCAGCAACGGTTGGCGCGGCTGCAGGTGCAGCTCCGCCCACTTCAAGCATGATGACTAAAGAGCCTTGCGACACTTTATCGCCAACCGCAACTTTAACGTCTTTAACCACACCCGCGAAAGGTGATGGCACGTCCATCGTCGCTTTGTCTGTTTCTAGGGTAATTAAACCGCTATCAACTTCAATCTTGTCACCGACAGCAACCAAGACTTCGATAACCGATACATCAGTGTCGCCACCGATATCTGGTACTGTCACTTCAACCACTTTGGTTGCGCCCGTCGCAGGGGCAGGAGCCGCTTGCACTGGTGCAGATGCTGGTGCCGCCTGAGCGGGTGCTGCAACTGGAGCCGGAGCGGCAGCTGCCGCGCCCGCCGCTTGCATCATAGCAATCAAAGTACCTTCAGATACTTTATCGCCCACAGCCACTTTCAATTCGGCTAAAACACCGGCGAAAGGCGCTGGAATATCCATAGTCGCCTTGTCGCTTTCGACGGTAAGAATCGATTCTTCTGCGGCTAAGGTATCACCCACAGCCACACAGATTTCGATCACTTGCACTTCATCGCCGCCGATATCAGGAACAAAAACTTCTTTTAATTCAGCCATTTTTATTGCCTCTTACGCGTACTGTGGATTGATCTTGTCAGCGTCGATACCATATTCTTTAATGGCTTTTGCTAACACATCGACAGGCAGCTCTTTGCGATCAACCAGTGATTTCAGTGCCGCAATAACGATAAACTTAGCGTCCACTTCAAAGTGGTGACGCAGATTCTCGCGGCTGTCTGAACGACCGAAACCGTCAGTACCTAACACTTTGTAATCGGTAGGAATATAAGCACGTAACTGTTCGCCGTAAATCTTCATATAGTCAGTCGCGACGATTGCAGGTGCATCACTTGAAATCACTTGGCTGATATACGATTGTTTTGGCGTTTCGGTTGGGTGCAGCATGTTCCAACGCTCAGCGGCTTGACCATCACGGGTCAATTCGTTAAAGCTGGTCACACTGAATACGTCGGCAGTAATACCAAAGTCTTTCGCCAGTGCTTGCGCCGCTTTACGGGTTTGTTCAAGGATAGTGCCACAGCTCATTAACTGAACTTTGCCTTTACCTGAACCCGCAACCGTTTCTAACTTGTAGATACCTTTCACTATGCCCACTTCCGCACCTTCTGGCATGGCTGGTTGCTCATAGTTTTCGTTCATTGTGGTCAAGTAATAGAAGATATCTTCTTGATTTTCGCCGTACATACGACGGATACCATCTTGTACCACAACGGCGATTTCGTAGCCGTAGGTTGGATCGTAAGTAATACAGTTAGGGATAGTGTTCGCCAATACGTGGCTATGACCATCTTGATGCTGTAAACCTTCGCCGTTAAGCGTTGTACGACCTGAAGTGCCACCGACTAAGAAACCACGAGCACGCATATCACCCGCAGCCCAAGCCATGTCGCCAATACGTTGGAAACCGAACATTGAGTAGTAGATGTAGAACGGGATCATAGGTGTATCGTTGACTGAGTAGCTCGTCGCTGCTGATACCCATGAAGACATAGCGCCGAGTTCGTTAATCCCTTCTTGCAATACTTGGCCGGTTTTATCTTCACGGTAGTAAGCAACTTGGTCAGAATCCTGCGGAATATATTTTTGGCCTTCGTGAGCATAAATACCCACTTGACGGAACAAACCTTCCATACCGAAAGTACGAGCTTCGTCAGGAATAATTGGCACAATATTTTTGCCAATTTTCTTGTCTTTCAGCAGAGCTGTCAGAACACGAACGAATGCCATAGTCGATGAAATTTCACGGCCGTTAGAGCCCTGCAAAATCGAATCGAAAATCTTCAGTGACGGCACTTCCATCTCTTCGGTGAACTTTTGACGACGTTGTGGCACGCTACCATGCAGCGCTTCACGACGGCTCATCATGTACTTCACTTCTTCAGAATCTGGACCTGGATGATAGAAAGGCAGATCTTCTAACTGGTCATCTGGGATCGGAATATTGAAACGATCGCGGAAGTAACGGATAGACTCGATACCCATTTTCTTCACGTTGTGAGCGATGTTTTTACCTTCACCCGCATCACCTAAGCCATAACCTTTTACGGTTTTAGCTAAAATCACCGTTGGGCGACCTTTGGTTTTTTGTGCGTGATCTAAGGCAGCGTACACTTTCACAGGATCATGACCGCCACGGTTTAAGCGCCAAATGTCATCATCTGACATGTTAGCAACCATTTCGGCCGTTTCAGGATACTTACCAAAGAAGTGTTCGCGAGTATAAGCGCCACCTTTGGCTTTACAGTTTTGGTATTCACCGTCAACGGTTTCTTCCATTAACTGCAGTAACTTACCGCTAGTGTCACGGGCCAATAATGGATCCCAGTAACGACCCCAAATGACTTTAACCACTTCCCAGCCTGCGCCGCGGAATTCGCCTTCAAGTTCTTGGATTATCTTACCGTTACCACGTACAGGACCATCAAGACGCTGTAAGTTACAGTTAACGATGAAGACTAAGTTATCTAATTCTTCACGAGCCGCTAAACCAATCGCACCTAAAGCTTCTGGCTCGTCACACTCACCGTCACCTAAGAAACAGTAAACGGTTTGTGCTGAACAATCTTTCAGACCACGGTCAGTCAGATATTTCAGGAAACGCGCCTGATAAATCGCTTGGATAGGACCTAAGCCCATAGAAACTGTTGGGAATTGCCAGTAATCCGGCATCAGTTTTGGATGTGGGTATGAAGACAGACCCTTGCCATCCACTTCTTGACGGAAGTTCGCCAGTTGGTCTTCGCTTAAACGACCTTCTAAGAATGAACGCGCATAAATACCAGGGGCGATATGGCCTTGGAAATACACTAAATCGCCACCATCTTTTTCATTGGGTGCGCGGAAGAAGTGGTTAAAACATACGTCATAAATAGTCGCGCTTGAGGCGAAGCTTGAAATATGGCCGCCTAATTCTAAATCTTTCTTAGAACCACGAAGCACCATAGCTAAAGCGTTCCAACGGATGATGGCGCGAATGCGACGTTCCATCTCTTGGTTGCCAGGCATGTGCGGCTCTTGACCCGCAGGGATAGTGTTCAGGTAAGCCGTTGTGGCGTTATAAGGCAAGTGAGTGCCATTACGACGCGCTTTATCGATCAGCTTTTCTAGTAAAAAATGCGCGCGCTCTGGGCCTTCCTGTTCCAACACGGCTTGCAGGGCATCAACCCATTCCTGAGTCTCTAACGGATCTACGTCTTGTAGCATATCTTCAGACATGACACTGTCCTTCTCTATATACATGATAATGAATGGTGTTTGCGGCATATTCCGATTTAGCTGGCAGCTAAATCACAGAACTTAAGCGCCACTCTTTAAACGGCGCAAGCTTCGCTGCAACCGGCTATCTTCTTCCCGCACAGATAACATCACCTCTTCGATGTAACTTAAGTGTTCATTCGAGGCTTCTCTGGCGGCGTCGGGATCACGACGAACGATGGCAGCGAGCAAGGCCCGTCTGTGATCGTTAGCCATAGTAGAAGCTTCTTCGCGGCGGCTTAAAAGCTCCAGGTTTTGCGCCACATTTTGATGCAGCACAGGGGTTAAACTAAGAACGAGGTGTAACATAGCCACGTTATGTGACGCTTCCGCCACAGCACGATAAAAACGCACAATCGCAGCAGCTTTTTGTTCGATATCGGTGGCGGCTTCCACCTCGAGAATCATACGCTTGATATTTTGCATATCGGCGTCGGTACCACGCAGGGCCGCAAAATAGGCCATCATGCCTTCGGTGGCATGGCGGAACTCCAGTAAGTCGTACTGACTCTCTGGATCTGAATTCATCAGTTCAACAATAGGATCGGCAAGGGTCTGCCAGAGTTGTTCTTTGACATAAGTACCACCGCCTTGGCGGCGCATTAACAGTCCTTTTGCCTCAAGCTTTTGAATAGCTTCACGCAAAGAAGGTCGAGACACTTCAAACTGGATCGCCAGTTCGCGTTCAGGCGGTAACTTCTGACCGGGCTGTAAACTACCCTCTAAGATCATTTGCTCTAATTGCGCCATGATCACGTCAGAAATTTTTGGCTGATTAATTTTACTATAGGCCATCAGGCGCTCAGCTCCGTTGTAAATTGGTCTTACCAATTTTTTTGAGTGAGCGCACTTTATCAAATCAGCGTTTTGATGTCCAGATTGAAGATCACTCCTTAAAAGCGATCTCGATCAAAAGCACCCACGAAGAGAGAGCATAGCGGAAAAAAATGTTTATGGGGTCAGACCATTTGACAAAAGCACGGACTGCGCCCCACTAGGCGCTGCCAAAAGCGCAGCGGATAGATCCTAGGCTCTAGATTCTAGACTAGAAGGAGCACTGCGACGCCCTAGCAGCGAAGCGTTCTCGATTCTAGCTACGAAGCATCCTTCTTTTAACTCACCAATCCAAAAATGGTCAGTAATGAAAGTATTGCAACAATAAGTGTAAAGTTACGTTTACTGAGCACTAATAATGCTAAGGTTGATTGTACACATATAGGTGCACTTGCGACCTCTGGTAAAGGTTGTGCCGCTAATGCCGTTTCAGCAACCACAGTGCGAGCGGTCGCATTTAAGGTCAACCCATTACGGCGCCACGCCGCTAAACCTTCACTAAATTGACCACTTAAGGCATAACCAAAGGCGAAAATCCGGCTCGGTAACCAATCCAGTAGCGTAATCACTTCGTTGACTAAGGGTAGCTCTAGGGATTTACGGGCATTCTCTTCGGCATAAAAACGTACAGTGCAATACAGTACAGCACCGACTGGACCTAAAAAAATGAAAAACAACGCCACGGCACCATAATAACGATAGTTAATCCAAGCAACACTTTGACCCACTTTGGCACCAAGGTCTTTCTCGGATACAGCATCTAAACACTCACTACAATCGAGTTCGGCGGCATAATGGTAACAAGCTTGGACATCTGAGCGACAAGCCGCTTGCATATATTTTTTGAAAATATCACGCTGTTTCTGATGGTTAAAACAAACCACTGCCACAACAATCCATAGGGCTAAACTTAATAAGCCCCAAAACATTCCCGCCACTAACCAAGATAAAACATATACCAACAAGGCTGGCAGCACTAACGCCAACGCCATCATCACGCTTGTCAGTGACGCTTTATCACCAAAAAATGTTGTCTGATAAGATTGCAGTAAACGATCAAATTGCCATGATGAAGGAAGAAATTTAAGTCGCTCCACTAAAATGGCGACCAAGAGTGAAAATAATGCCATGGGCTGTACCTCTATAATTTGTCCATAAATAGTCTAGGTTTATATGAAATACGTCTAAAATCCAAAAAGTTAAGTGATTAACTAAGAGCGCAACGCCTAAGTATATTCCTTTAACTTGCCTAAATATCCTTCCCAATCAAAACTTTGCCCGGGGTCCGTTTTCCGCATTGGCGCAATATCACAATGACCCACAATCCGTTCAATACTCAGCAATGGATATTCTACCAGTAGGGCTTGTGTTAACTCGATAAGTGACTGATATTGCCTAGGAGTGTAAGACTCAGTATCTGTGCCTTCCAGTTCAATACCAATGGAAAAATCATTACAATTCTCTCTCTCGCCATAACGAGACACCCCAGCATGCCAAGCCCTGTCATTACAGCTTACATATTGGACACGCTCGCCATGGCGGCGGATCAAAAAGTGCGCCGACACTTGCAACCCCTGCAACGGTGCAAAGCTGGAATCGGCATTAGTATCTAAACACCCTTGAAATAATTGATCAATGTAAGGTAATCCAAAGCAGCCTGCGGGCAGACTAATATTGTGGATCACTAACAAACTCACTTCATTCAAGGGACGTTGATTAAAATGTGGCGACTCACAACGCCTCGCACTATCACACCAACCCGAATCAAACCGCATTATGAGCTTATCCTCTATGCCACATATTACTGCTTACTCTAACAGTATTCCTCCAAGCAAAGAAGAAACCCTGCGCACGGAACTTACTGACTGAGCTATCTTTTAACATTGAGATCATGGAGCAAACCATCCACTATCAATTTAAATAAGGCTGCAGCTTACTCCTTTTGCTCAATCTTCCAACCTGTTCCGTGAGACCTAAGGCCGTGGTAATCTTAACCTAAAATGCAAGTAGGCCGTAATGCAAGGACTCCGCTTATGTTAGAAAACGATATCCGCCAATCAGTAAAATCAGCCCTCAGTGAAGACTTAGGTGGCACCGAAATCAACGATCAAACCAAAGCCATCGCTTATGGCGACATCACAGCAATGTTGATCCCCGCCGATAAGTACGCTGAAGCCACTTTAATCACCCGTGAAGAAGGCGTTTTTTGTGGTAAAGCATGGGCAGAGCAGGTTTTTAACCAACTCGGTGGTGAAGTCGCACTGCATTGGCATGTGGATGATGGCGATCTAGTATTACCCAACCAGCTATTATGTGAATTATCAGGTCCTGCGCGCGCTATTCTCACTGGCGAACGCACGGCAATGAACTTTATCCAAACACTTTCTGGTGTTGCCACCTTAACCAAACATTATGTCGATAAACTGGCGGGGACTCACACTCGTTTGTTAGATACTCGCAAGACAATTCCAGGCCTACGCACGGCACAAAAATATGCCGTCACCTGCGGTGGCGGAAAAAACCATCGTATTGGTTTATATGATGCTTTTTTGATTAAAGAAAACCACATTATGGCCTGTGGCGGTATTCGCCAAGCCGTAGATACCGCCCGCAGCTTGTACCCGAATAAACCCGTTGAAGTCGAAGTGGAGTCACTCGAAGAGCTCGCCTTAGCACTCGACTCTGGCACAGATATCATAATGTTAGATAACTTCGACATCACTAAGATGGTCGAAGCCGTAGAGATGAATAACCAGTACCTAGCTAAAGGCGCCGGCGCTAAGCTTGAAGTCTCTGGCAATGTAACCTTAGATACCTTAGCCGAATTTGCCAAAACAGGGGTGGACTATATCTCAGTTGGCGCACTCACTAAGCATGTTCGCGCCTTAGATTTATCACTCAGATTAAAAGCTTAAAACCGCTAGATGTTAAATGGCAGTGGAATGTTCTCGCAAAGTACCGTAAGCACATTCCACTCATAAAATATTAAGGCGAAGTGCATTTGTTTTGTAGGGCTCCTGCAAACCAAATGCAAAATCACGCCTGCACTATCATACTCAGCATTCACCCTCACGAAGCACCCAACCCGCCACCATTTCATGTCACCAATTTGACGACATAGAGAGACACGCCAGCTAAACTGATATTGTCAAAAAGTTGTTATAACCTAACATGTCGATAAGTTAGCCTTTTATACAAAAACAACACTTTATTAGTACTTTATACTTAATTTTTGTTTCCTTTTACCTAACTTTGTACTAACTTTTACCAAGGCGAGATGGCCGTTTGGTCAACCTCACCTAAGGTCAGCACTGGGATTCTTTTTAAAATTGCCTAGTTCACGTTTTTTGAGAGGCATATTTTTGAAAACGTTAGCCTAAGGTGCGGTTGCCGAAACAATTTATTCAAACAAGCGCTAACCCAGCATTAACTTAGTGCTAATTTAGCGCTAATTTAGTAAAGCAGGCTTGGATAAATCAGCATGAGTCATTACACATGGGTCATTCAAGATCATCGGTGTACTGTTAATGTTACATAGATCATATAAATGATTTTATTGACATAAATGAGTAATAAAGTTTGATGAGATAAAACAATTTATAGAGTAAAACAGCGGTTAGGTTAAACACTCTATTCAACCACAGTAAGTCACTAAATAGTTAGCTGGAGAGAAAAATGAAGGCCATGAATTTAAACAAAGCATTAAATAAAAAAGCTCAGGGTTTTACTCTGATCGAGTTAATGATTGTAGTAGCCATTATCGGTATTTTGGCTGCGATTGCACTGCCCGCTTATAAAGATTATGTGACTTCAGCCCAAGGAAGCGCTGCGATGAAAGGCGTAACGGCTTTTGCGCAAAAAATACAGGCTTGCATTCAAACAGATATAGGTTGCACAACACTCAAAGCTGAAGTAAATCAGAACGCAAAATTTACTGATATCGGTGATGTTACAGTAAATAATGGTATTACTTTAATATGGACTGAAAGTAAATGTGTCCTCACTGCAACTTTTGATGCTACTGGTGGGGTTGGATTTGCTATGGCGGCTGGGGCATCTGCGGCAACTGATGACTTAGCTTTATGTAAGAAGGGGGCAGGACTACCAGCAGCTTAATTTAAATAAATTATCAAAATATTAGAGGCTAGATATTAGCCTCTTTCAATTTAAATTATACCTCGAGAAAAAATTCGGAATGCCCACTACAGGCTTGCATTTAGGTTTATCTACCCTGTTTATTCGTAAGGGCCTGCTAAATGAAGAGCAGATGGCTAATGCCATCACAAAATCCCGTCAGAATAAACATGCCCTTGTTAGCACTTTAGTTCAAAGCAAGCTTGTCTCTGCCCGTGCAATAGCAGAGCTTTGCTACGAAGAGTACGGAACTCCACTACTCGATCTCAATGAGTTTGATCTTGCATCCATACCAGAAGATTTTCTCAATAAAAAACTGATTGAAAAACACCGCTGCTTACCACTATTTAAACGGGGAAATCGCCTCTATATAGGCACATCAGATCCGACTAATATTGCCGCTCTTGAGGACTTTCAATTCAGTGCGGGCTTGCACGCTGAAGCGATTCTAGTTGAAGAAGATAAACTAGCCAAAGCACTGGAGAAAATTCTCGAAGTAGATATTAGCGGCCTAGATTTAGGCGGCATGGATGAAGCGGCACTAAGCGCCATAGAAATAGCAGATACAGATAAGCGAAGCGATGAACCGGCAGGTGAAGCCAGTGACGATGCGCCTATTGTTATCTATATCAATAAAATTCTAACCGATGCCATTCGTAAAGGAGCCTCGGATTTACACTTTGAACCCTATGAGAAGCGCTACCGCATTCGTTTTCGCATCGACGGTATTTTACACGAAGTCTCTGAACCCCCTATAAGCCTTGCAGGTCGTTTATCAGCGCGCCTAAAAGTAATGTCGAAACTTGATATTGCCGAACGCCGCGTGCCGCAAGACGGCCGAATCAAGATGAAACTTTCCCGCACTAAGTCCATCGACTTTCGGGTCAGCACTCTACCGACCTTATGGGGCGAAAAAATTGTAATGCGGATCTTGGATTCTTCCTCCGCACAATTGGGCATTGAAAAGCTCGGCTACGAGCCCGACCAAGAAAAACTTTACCTTGAGATGTTAGCAAAACCCCAAGGGATGATTTTAGTGACCGGCCCAACAGGCTCAGGAAAAACCGTCTCCCTCTATACAGGGTTAAATATTCTCAATACTGAAGAGCGCAATATATCAACTGCCGAAGATCCGGTAGAAATAAACCTTGAGGGTGTAAACCAAGTCCACATTAATTTAAAAGCTGGTCTCACTTTCGCCTCAGCTTTACGCTCATTCCTGCGCCAAGACCCCGATGTAGTGATGGTGGGTGAAATTCGCGACCTTGAAACCGCCGAAATTGCCATTAAAGCCGCACAAACTGGCCACTTAGTATTATCGACCTTACACACGAACTCGGCCGCCGAAACCTTGACCCGTTTAATCAATATGGGCGTGCCAGGTTATAACATCGCCAGCTCAGTTAACCTGATTATTGCCCAGCGTTTGGCGCGTCGACTTTGCCCCGAATGTAAGCAAGCTGAAATCATCCCTGAGCATGAACTATTACGTTTAGGTTTTTCTCAAACACAAATTACCCACGGCTTTACTACCTTTAAACCTGTAGGCTGTGAACATTGCTCTGCAGGCTACAAAGGCAGGGTTGGTATTTACGAAGTGATGAAGATGTCCGATGAAATAGCGCGTACTATCATGGAAGGCGGTAACTCCTTACAAATCGCCTCCCAAGCTAAAGCGCAAGGGATGCGTGATTTACGTCAATCTGGATTATTGAAAGTGATTCACGGCGTAACTAGTATTGCAGAAGTCAATCGCGTAACCAGTTTTGGCTAAATCCAATCTTTTATATCTAAAATTTAGGCAATACCGTATTACTACTCGTATATTTGAATCTTAGAGTCCAAACTATTTCGCAAGCACAGCGTTCAGTTAACTAGAAATCTAGAACGATTTATTTACAGGGATAATTTATGGCTACGGCAACGACAACAAGAAAGTCTCGAACTAAAAAAGCCGAGCAAAAAAGCCAGCCCAAAATCTATACCTTTGAATGGAAAGGCGTTAACCGCGACGGCAAAAAAACGGCAGGTGAGCTTAGAGGTGCAACCGCAGCCGAAATCCGTAGCCAGCTTAAATCACAAGGAGTAAACCCTAAGAGCGTTCGTAAGCAGTCCTCTCCGCTATTTAAGTTAGGTGAAGCCAATATCACCCCTATGGATATAGCAATGATGACCCGTCAAGTCGCGACTATGTTGGCGGCAGGCGTTCCTTTGGTAACGACATTTGAACTACTCGGCCGTGGCCATGAAAAAGCTAAAATGCGGGAATTACTGGGTACTATTTTAACCGAAATTCAATCGGGTATTCCCTTATCCGATGCTATGCGCCCCCATAGACGTTACTTCGACGAACTATATGTTGACTTAGTCGCCGCGGGTGAGCATTCAGGTTCACTCGATTTGGTTTTCGATCGAGTCGCAACCTACAGAGAAAAAACGGAAGCGCTCAAATCAAAAATTAAGAAGGCCATGTTTTATCCTGCTGCAGTTGTAATTGTCGCTATTTTAGTTACGGTTTTGTTACTTCTTTTTGTGGTGCCACAGTTTGAAGATATTTTTAAAGGCTTTGGTGCAGAACTGCCCGCCTTTACGCAACTGGTACTGCATATTTCCCGCGGCTTACAATCTTCTTGGTATATCTTTTTAGCTGCCATTGTCGGCGGTGTATTTTTATTTGTACGGGCGCACCGAAACTCGCAAATTTTACGGGATAGAGTCGATGAAGCCGTGCTTAAAATCCCAGCCATTGGACCGATTTTACACAAAGGCGCCATGGCACGTTTCGCCCGCACCTTAGCGACCACCTTTGCCGCAGGTGTGCCGTTAATTGATGGCTTAGAGTCCGCCGCTGGCGCATCGGGTAATGCGGTCTATCGCAAAGCCATTTTAAAGATTCGCCAAGAGGTGATGGCGGGAATGCAGATGAATGTCGCGATGCAAACCACTGGGCTGTTCCCTGATATGTTAGTGCAAATGGTAATGATAGGTGAAGAATCCGGCTCATTAGATAACATGCTCAATAAAGTCTCAACCATCTATGAAATGCAGGTCGACGATGCAGTTGATGGCTTATCAAGCCTGATAGAACCTATTATGATGGTGGTTATCGGTACTGTTGTGGGTGGTTTGATTGTTGCCATGTATTTACCTATCTTCCAGATGGGTAATATTGTTGGCGGCTAGTTATTACGCCTCACTTCCACAAATAATATATAAGAAATTGAATGACTGAATTTATCTCTCTTTTGGGCCACTCTTTTGATCAGAGTCCTTGGCTCTTTATTACGCTAAGCTTTATTTTTGCCGCTACCATAGGCAGTTTTTTAAATGTGGTGATCCACAGATTTCCTGTGATGATGAAGCGGGAATGGCAGCAAGAATGTAATCAGTATTTACAGGAGTACCACGCTGAGATAGTCACACAAATCGGTATTGATAAACTCAATAAACCTATAGATAGCTTCCCCGAAAAATATAATATTGTGGTGCCGGGCTCTGCTTGCCCTAAGTGCAAAACGGCGATTAAACCTTGGCATAATTTACCTGTATTCGGCTGGTTAATGCTCAAGGGAAAATGCGCCGCCTGTCACGCCCCCATTTCCGCCCGCTACCCAATAATTGAATTCATCACAGGACTACTTGTTGCGACTTTAGCGTGGCACTTTGGTCCAAGCTGGCAATTTTTCTTTGCGAGCATACTGACATTTGTACTTGTCGCACTTACTGGTATCGATCTTGATGAGATGCTGCTCCCCGACCAAATGACGTTACCGTTACTTTGGCTCGGCTTGATCATCAATCTAAATCATACCTTTGCGAGTCCAACCGATGCCATTATCGGTGCGGCAGCTGGCTATTTAAGCTTGTGGTCCATTTTTTGGCTATTTAAGATCCTCACAGGCAAGGAAGGCATGGGCTATGGGGACTTTAAACTGCTCGCCGTTTTCGGTGCTTGGCTCGGCTGGCAAATGCTGCCGCTGGTGATTTTACTTTCGTCCCTCGTTGGCGCAGTGGTTGGCATCGCCATGATTGTCAGTAAACGCCTCAAACAAGGTAATCCCATCCCATTTGGGCCTTATATTTCTGCCGCAGGCTGGATAGCTTTGCTATTTGGACAACAGATTGTTGATTGGTATCTATCAACACTGTAAAAGCTCGCAAACTAAGCACTGAGTTATCCGGAGTATGTTATGTCAAAGTTTATCGTTGGCCTTACTGGTGGCATTGGTAGCGGTAAAACGACTGTTGCCAATTTATTCGCCGCAGAAGGCATTACCTTAGTCGACGCCGATATCGTTGCCCGCGACGTTGTCGCTCAGGGTTCAAAAGGACTTGAGGCCATCGTTAACCATTTTGGGCCTGAGATATTAACACCTGAGGATGAACTCGATCGCGCCAAACTGCGGCAACGGATATTTAGCCACCCTGAAGAACGTGAATGGTTAAACCAGCTATTGCACCCCATGATCCGCCAAGAAATGCTAGCGCAGGTAGAAAAAGCAACCTCGACCTATGTAATTATGGTCGTGCCCTTGCTATTTGAGAACGGGTTAGATAGGTTAGTCAATCGGACTTTAGTGGTGGATATTTCGCCTGAGTTGCAAATCAGCCGCACCATAAAAAGGGACAATGTTGATGCATCTCAAGTAAATAACATCATTAACAGCCAATTGAGCCGCAGCGAAAAACTCGCCCGAGCCGACGACATTATTGATAATCAGGGAGAGATATCAACCTTAAAACGAGAGGTGCTAGCATTGCACCAACGCTATTTACAACTATCTGGTACTCATAACGCCCATGACTGAATTAGTTTACGAACAGCCCCTAAACGAGAAAATTCGCAGCTACTTGCGGCTCGAATACCTCGATAAACAGCTGCAAAGTAACCTAAGCAATGACCACCAACATAGATGTTTTTATCCGCTGTTTTCCCTCTGTGAATTGTCTGAACGCTGCGATTATCGCAATGAAGTATTAAAAGATATTGAGCGGCACTTGCTGCAACTGAACAAATGGCAAGAATTAGATCACGTCGACCACCAGCAAATCAATATCTATATCAACGCCCTCACCCAAGCCCGCGAACCGTTACAAAAGCCTGAACGCTTCGGCAGCCAATTAAAACAAGACAAATTTATTTCCGCACTAAGACAACGCTTTGGCATGCCAGGTGCTTGCTGTAACTTCGACCTACCACAACTGCATTATTGGCTATCTAAACCTTGGGAAGAAAAACAGCACGATTATCGCTCTTGGATAGCGCATTTCGAACCTTTACTTACCCCGATCACGTTACTACTTCAACTCACCCGCAGTACAGCCCATTACGACAATGCCGTTGCCCATGCTGGCTTTTATCAAGGTGACAGTGCCCAAGCACTTGCTTTGGTAAGGGTTAAAGTCGATGCATCCCACGGGTGTTATCCTACGATTAGCGGCCATAAAAACCGTTTCGCTATCCATTTTGTGCAGTTTGAACAACAACGCCACTCCGACCGTTCAATTGATTTCTTACTGGCTACCTGTGCATGAAGCCTTTACACTAATGGCCTGAAAGACATTCGTATTGGCGGCCGCTTTATCGCCGTTAACCAAGAGAACAATTATGCCATTGACCGTTAACTGCCCTATCTGCAAAGCCCCTGTCGAGTGGGTGCCACAATCTGCATTTAAACCTTTTTGCAGCGAGCGCTGTAAGTTGATCGACCTCGGTGATTGGGCGTCAGAAAAACACGTCATCCCAGTCAAAGCCGAGTTTGATCCAGAAGCATTTGATGAATTTGATCTCGATGAAGGCGATTTTTTTAAAGAATAATGCGAAGCGCTAACAGCTCAGCTTACGCCATCACAGCGATTAATTTGCCCAACTCTCTACTCAATAGATAAATATTATGACTAAACGCATCCATGTCGCCGTCGGCATTATTACTAACTCGGCCGGTGAAATTCTGTTGGCAAAACGCCCAGACCATTTACATCAAGGTGGGAAATGGGAATTTCCTGGCGGCAAAGTTGAGGCGGGCGAAACGGTCACTCAAGCGCTGATCCGCGAACTCAAAGAGGAAGTCGCGCTCGATGTCACCGATAGTCAGCCATTTATGGCGCTGAGTTTCGATTATCCCGATAAACAAGTGCTACTCGATATCCATTCGGTCACTGAGTTTAACGGCACTGCCCAAGGCCTCGAAGGTCAGCTTATCGCTTGGGTCACTAAAACCGACTTAATCAATTACGACTTCCCTGACGCTAACAAGCCTATTCTAGAAAAAATTCTCGCTCAGTAATCGAGCCATGTAACTTATTATTTCAATACGCTCTATCCCCGAATCGCGGTTCGGGGATGTGCTTTTTCAATGCCTTAACTCCGCAAACCATGCAATCCTGTGATCGTTAAGCTTATAGATATTAGCAATGCGTGATCTAGCTTGCAGCAAACCAATGATCCGCTTTAATCGCATCGAGAATAATGTTTGAATCAAGCTTCATTCTTTCTCTTCGATTTTAAGGGCACATCATGCACAATAACGTTAAAGCATTCCTAGCCACTACTGCCTTATTTTTTAGTTGTCAGGTACTAGCCAATGGTGGCTGTGGATTTGAAGAACAACAACAGGGCTTAATTGCGACCTGCAGCGAGGAGAAACAAGAAGTGATTTTAACTGGCATAGTCGAAGCACAACATTTAGTCACAGATCTCAATGAGTTTGCCGAAGGGTATAAAAGCTACCAGGTCGATACTGCGGCAATCACTCCGCTTAAAAGCGTCACCGAACCAACTGAAATTATTGTGATCATTGGTACTTGGTGTCCAGATTGTCACCGTGAAACACCGCGCTTTATCCGTATTATGGAAGAAGTCGCCAATCCCAATATCAAAGTGACCTATATTGGTGTCGACCGGACGAAGAAAGATCCCGAAGGCTTAGCGGCCAAATACGACTTTACCCGTATTCCAACCTTTATTGTGCTACAGCAAGGTAAAGAAGTTGGCCGTATCGTAGAGCGCCCAACCGTTTCTTTAGAGAAAGATCTCGCCGATTTATTGAAATAAGCGACGCAGTACACACAATAAAGGCCGCATAGCGGCCTTTGGTTTTTTATCCATTCAGAGAAAGCTTAGCTCGCTTCGTCAATAATTCGCTGCGCGAGCATCACTAAAACACCTTCACGTAATGCGCCGCCAGATAAGGCTAAATGCTCTATCCCCAGCAACTCAAACAAAGCCAATAAAATAGCGACACCCGCTGCAAAAGTCGGTGCCCGCTCGCTACAAAGCCCAGCGATCCCCGTTAAGCCAATGTCTTCTTGTGCGAGAATTTCAGCCTTCAACTGAGTGAGCACATCGAGCGTTATCGTCTCAGATAAGCCACGGTGAAGCAGTACTTCAACCACAGATTGCACCGCGCCAGAGGCACCAACAACACAATGCCAACCGAGATCCCGTAGGGTTTGTCTATGCTCAGCTAATGCGGTTAGCACTTGCTGCTTAGCATCATCAAAATCTAACTGCTGCAGCGGTAAGCTACTAAAAAATTGGCGATTATAAGTCACGCTACCAAATGGCAAACTGGTTTTGAACAACACTTGATGCCCATCACCGATAATAAACTCAGTACTCGCCCCGCCGATATCTATCACTAAACGGCGCCCTTGACCACAGGTGGTTGCCACCATGCCTTGATAGATAAGCTCAGCTTCACGCATGCCTGAGATGATTTCAATTGGATGACCAAGGAGTGGCAATGCACGCTGATTAAACTCATCAGCATTGCTAATACTGCGAAGAGTTGCAGTTGCAATCACAGCAACATGGTTTGCTTCAATCTTATGTTGCACCAACATCTGGGCAAACATACTCAAACAGTCGAGGCCGCGCTGCATGACATCGGGGCTTAATTTGCCATCGTTGCCTATGCCTTCGGCGAGCCTCACCTTGCGTTTATATTTCGCAATAATATGCGGCTGACCACCACGCGTTTTGGCGATCAGCATATTAAAACTATTTGAGCCTAATGTTATAGCGACATAAGCGGGTGTTGGCATTTACGAATGTCTACGTGTCCTATCATGACGAGGAGGGCGAGCACCACTGCGTTGAGCACCAGGACGGCTTGCCCCTGAACGATCACGCAAGTTTCGAGTGCCGCTAGGGTGTTTACGGTGGATCTTCGCTGGCGTAGGAATATCGGCCAGTAAAGCTTCACTGTCGTAGTTACTTACTGGAATCGAATGATTGATGTAGCTTTCGATTGCAGGCAAGTTCAATGCGTACTCTTCACAGGCAAAGCTTATCGACATGCCTTTGTTACCCGCACGACCCGTACGACCGATTCGGTGCACATAGTCTTCACAATCATCAGGTAAATCATAGTTATACACGTGTGAAACGTCAGAAATATGTAAACCACGAGCCGCAACATCAGTAGCAACCAATATATCTAGCTGGCCACTGGTAAATTGCTCAAGGATACGAATACGCTTTTTCTGTGGCACATCACCCGTTAATAAACCCACACGATGTCCATCACCTTCAAGCCAAGACCAAAGCGTTTCACAACTGTGCTTAGTGTTGGAGAAAACGATGGCTTTTTCTGGCCAATCTTCTTCAATCAAGGTCAACAGCAAACGCATCTTCTCTTCTTGGGAAGGATAGAAGATTTCTTCTTTGATGTTTTTGGAGGTTTTTTCTTCGGGGGCGATTTCGACTTTAACGGGCTCATTCATATGATCATAAGCCAGCTCTTGTACTTTCATGGACAAGGTTGCCGAAAATAACATATTAAGACGTTGATTTGCCTCAGGCATACGTCTAAATAAGAAGCGAATATCTTTAATAAAACCAAGATCAAACATACGATCGGCTTCATCAAGTACCACAGCCTGAATTGAATTCAAGCCAATAATACCTTGGCGAACGTAGTCGATAATTCGACCCGTTGTACCAATCAAGATATCAACACCTTGATCTAATACTTTACGCTGCACATCATAACTTTCACCGCCATAAACAATACCCACCTTTAAGTGTGTGTGCTTGGCGAGTAAAATCGCATCTTTGGCAATCTGAATCGCCAGTTCGCGAGTCGGGGCCATAATGATGGCGCGGGGCTGATTAATCAGTCGACCTTCGGGTATGGGAGTCGATAATAAATGATTAAACGTGGCGACCAAAAAGGCCATTGTCTTACCAGTGCCCGTTTGTGCTTGGCCTGCGATATCTTTTGATTGGAGTAATACAGGCAGTGATAACGCCTGGATCGGCGTACAAAATTCGAAGCTGTTCTCGGCAAGGGCCTGTTTAACCTCAGGATGTAGAGGTAGGTCGGCAAACCTTTGGGTAGATAGATGTGTTTCGCTCATAGCGCAAGCTTACCTGTTGAGGTTGCAATAAGATACTCGATCGTTTGAAATAGCCACATTGTAAAAAGGTAACTTGAAAAGCTATTTTTCAGCCCCAATATACATGGTAAGCCATTAACAAACCAGCAATGGCACCCAAACTGGAGAACATCATGAGCGATAAAATTATATACCTGAGTGACGACAGCTTCGAAAACGACGTATTAAAGTCTGATTTGCCAGTATTGGTAGACTTCTGGGCCGAGTGGTGTGGTCCTTGTAAAATGATCGCTCCAATTTTAGACGATGTGTCTGAAGAATATGCAGGTCGCTTGACTATCGCTAAATTAAACGTTGACCAAAACAATGTTTCTCCAGCGAAATATGGCGTTCGTGGCATCCCAACTTTACTGCTATTCAAGAACGGCGAATTAGCCGCGACTAAAGTTGGCGCACTCTCAAAAACGCAATTGAAAGAGTTTATCGACGCTCAAATCTAATTTGACGTCGTAATGAGTGACCTCCGGCACAAGCTATAAATTAATTGTGCCGGAATTTCCCTAAATTTCTGGACGCCCCGCTTTGTTAGTGCTACTTTAATAATCAGATTCTTTCTAATAACCTCTTCTCGCTCGTCAATCACTATCCTGAATTACATCCTTACTGATTGATCGCGGTAAGCTTTGTCGCGTAACACAAGACCCCCAAAATGAACTTAACTGAATTAAAAGACACGCCGATTTCTGACCTAGTCTCGCTAGCTGAAAATATGAAGCTCGAAAATATGGCCCGCGCTCGCAAGCAGGACATTATTTTCTCAATCCTTAAAGCCCACGCAAAAAGTGGAGAAGACATTTTCGGTGGTGGGGTATTAGAAATACTCCAAGACGGTTTCGGCTTCTTACGCAGCTCAGACGGTTCTTATTTAGCTGGTCCAGATGACATCTATGTCTCACCAAGCCAAATTCGCCGCTTCAACATGCGAACGGGTGATACCATTTTTGGTAAAATTCGCCCACCGAAAGAAGGCGAGCGTTATTTTGCCCTATTGAAAGTCAACGAAGTTAACTTCGATAAACCTGAAAACTCCCGTAATAAAATCCTCTTTGAAAACTTAACCCCACTCCACGCAGAAGAACGTATGCGTATGGAGCGCGGCAACGGTTCAACTGAAGATATTACCGCACGTATTCTGGATTTATGCTCACCGATTGGTAAAGGTCAACGTGGTTTGATCGTTGCACCACCAAAAGCCGGTAAAACGCTATTACTTCAAGGCATTGCTCAAAGCATCAGCTACAACAACCCAGAAGTGGTGTTGATGGTATTACTGATCGACGAACGCCCAGAAGAAGTAACTGAGATGCAGCGCCTCGTTAAAGGCGAAGTTATCGCATCAACCTTCGATGAGCCAGCCAGCCGCCACGTTCAAGTTGCCGAAATGGTGATTGAAAAAGCAAAACGTTTGGTTGAGCACAAGAAAGACGTCGTTATCTTACTCGATTCGATTACCCGTTTAGCCCGTGCCTATAACACTGTTATCCCGTCATCGGGCAAAGTATTAACTGGTGGTGTGGATGCGAACGCCCTGCACCGTCCAAAACGCTTCTTCGGTGCAGCACGTAACATCGAACACGGCGGCAGCTTGACCATTATCGCCACTGCTTTGGTTGATACCGGTTCTAAGATGGACGAAGTGATCTACGAAGAATTTAAAGGTACAGGTAACCAAGAGCTGCATCTGTCACGTAAAGCGGCAGAAAAGCGTGTGTTCCCAGCCATTGACTTCAACCGCAGCGGTACGCGTCGTGAAGAAAAACTCACGACCCAAGAAGAACTGCAAAAAATGTGGATCCTACGTAAGATCTTAAATCCTATGGATGAAGTCAGCGCAATGGAATTCTTAATCGATAAATTGGCGATGACCAAGACTAACGAAGAGTTCTTTACCGCTATGAAACGCACTAAGTCTTAAGCCATACAAGATTGCATGAATAATAAGGCCGCTCACTGAGCGGCCTTTTGTTTATGTATAAAAAAAAGCCGCGAGTGCGGCTAATCTTGATTCAAGTGACTTAATCAAGCACAGGTAAGTAACTGAGCACTAACTGATCTCGACTTAGCTGGCTATCAATGTTCTCCCCTACTGTGCCATTGTTTAACTTGATGGCAAGCGTGGCCTCCCCGGCTTGCGCCTTAAAGGTTTCCATCTCTTTAATTCGGTTAATCAGCGCGAGTGCTAAGGTGTTTTCTGCGGTTGCCGCGTACACTCGGCCATTTAACGTCACTTCCGCTTGAGTAGCCAATGCCGGGCCAGCTAAACGAATACCAACATATTCACGCCATACCCTAGCTTTTTGCTCGCCTTGATAATCACTGTCAACGGATGCAAGCACCACTTGGCGTAATATCATCTGCAGTAAATTACTCTTACCTTTTGGCTGGCCGTTAACAGTATCAAATTGGAAGTAACGCGATACTGAACGGTCGTAATTAGGTAATGGCTCAATACTTTGTTGCGCAAAATCAGTGTAATAAGGCAAATAGCTATCGAGCTTACCACTCACGCCACAGCTTTCGGTAAAGAGGGGTGCATTACCACGAGTCAGCCCAGAACCTTCACCCATGGTCATCTTACACAGCATATCTTGGAACACTGGACCCACATTAGGTAAATCAACCAATGCTTTATAACCAAGACTCGATGTACTACGTGGGGTGGTACGTGATACTAAGGCTCTCACGGCTAACAATTTATCTGGCCACACCCCCAACACGTCGCGCTCATTCACATAGGGATGGTTAGGTGAGGACGCAGGCGTTTTAATACCGTTAAGTAAGCGACCCGAAAAGCTGACATCCGCCGTTAATAAATCCTGAAATTTAGGATTAATTTGCGATTTAATGATCAGCTCTTTCAAGGCTTCAGGAGAATCAGAGAACTGACTTATCACCTCACCTGGCTCAAACTTCGCCTTCATATCGCCGCTTTTAAAACGATATTGTTCAAGCACTTTGCCAAAATTGTACTGCTGTCTTAAGGCCACGCTGCCATCGGCTTGCTTGTATGTCACATCGAGGGTCGCATCATTTTCTCCCACCAGCTTAAGGAAGAAATCTGCCGACTGATTCATCGCTCGCTGATTCGCGCAATACCAAGCCTCGCTACCTGCCGCCGCCAATCGTTCGCATTCACCAGCGAAAAAGTTTTCAGATAGACCAAATAATTGCTCTAAAAAGCTCACATCTTCAATGAATTGACGTATTTCATCAAACTGAGCTTTACGATTAATGGCGTAACTTAGGCTATGATCTTCAAATAAAGATTGACGATTATGGCGTAAGTTCATGGTCTCGTAGCTATCAAAATACTTCTCGATATAGAACTGATTAATATCATCTAAGTTTTTACCTGCATCACCACGATTACAGTTGCTGTTAAGGGACACATGTTCATCAGTGCAGTAAGAATACTGACGTAGGCTATTGTTTTGCTCAATGTTATAGAGCACACCAAATCGAGTATCTCCATTAACAACCCCTTTGGCGAGTTCGTCACGGCGTTTGACATCTTCCGCTTTGAGCGACACAAATTCGTTGGCCTTCGTTTCTACTTCACGGGCATAACCAAAACGTAACGCGGCTAAGTCATAGGGTTCAAACGTGGTCGCAAACCGATTCACGTTGTAATCCATTTGGCTGGAAAACTCGGCATTAACGGTAATTTCTGGGTAACCCGCATCGCTAAAGGCGACTTTTAACTCCGTCAGTTGCGCTTGGTTAAAGGTATTGTCGTGGTCGCGACTCCCAGCAAAGTTATGCCTTAAGCCAAAGGTATGTCCTAACTCATGGGTTAAGGTGCCAGCAAATGCTTGCGCGGCTAGGGCTGTCGTTAAGGAGTCTTGTAAACTTATGGGCAGATCTTCAAATGCCGCTAACTTACCGCCCACTTTGCCATCAACCCACATTTCAGCTTTTTTCCAGTCAATTTCATGACCTTTGATGCCGCGAGGTAATTCACGATCACTACCACCCGTAGCAAACACGGTATCCACATGCATCATTGAGTTTTCAGACCAAAACGCTTGTGTTTTTTCATCAAAATCCGCTAAAGCATCGAAACTATTATCCTTGGGCGTTAATATCGATTTGGGTGCAGCGATAAGTTGCTGAGTGGGTTGCTCAAATGCAGCCGCCTCAACTGGCGCGGTGTCTAGGCTGACATCAGGCTTGTCCAAACGAGCAACATATGGCTCGCCCGTTAACGACGTCACTGAATTCGCGTCCAATTTGCCTCTGTTATAATCTAAACGCACTTGGCGATAGTAACGTACTGCGCCTTGTTTTAGATTCGAGCTGTATTGATTGACTCGCGCACTCACAATTTCGCCTGTAAGCGGGTTTGCCGCGGATGGGCCATAACCCGCCAAACCATTATCCAGCGGTTCATCAAATAAAGTGATGTTGCTATAGCGCAGGTCGCCATGGCGTTTATCGTGGGCTTGCTCAAGTTTTATCTGTGGAAAACCCGTTTTATACAACTTGTTTTGAATGTTAATTGCCGTAACAGACTCAATGGCAGCATCCAAAAAGGGTTTATTTTTCGCATCGTAGAAATTATTACTCAGGTAATAAGTAAGTTCTGATTTGGCCGGATTAAAGCGATTCAAGTAGGTACGCACATACCCGTCAACGCCCTCTGAGTCAGTCGCATCACGATAGGTATGGGAGGAGGTAAAGAAGCCAAATGCACCCTTTTCATTTTCGGCATAGGGAATCGCTTGATAGTCTTTACTGGCTAACTGATCCACCGCCACAATAGAAATAAACTCAGTGGTCGTAAAGGATAGGTTGTCGAGGTTGCCACCGTAAAATTGGTTAAAGCAACTTGGTGAAGCTTGATAGGTATGCTCAATTTCAAAGTTAACCACGCCCTTAGCTAAATCCATCTCATAGCCTTTTTGGCCTTGAGTATTTACTAGTCGTGGGGCTTCTGTTTCAGTAACACATTCACCAAAGGTGAAAATGTCATTAATGCTCAACTCGGCAATTTTGGCTTTGGCAAAATCGGGGACAAAGTAGCGCTTATCCTGCCATGTTAAATTAGCATCTGTATTCACTTGCTCAACGTTAACGCACTCACGCCATTTATCTTCGGTACATTTAAAGTCGATATATTCGCCAGGAATGGTTAACACTGGCGCTTGGTTATACTCATTAGGATAACGACTGTCATGGCCTAGTCCGATATTATCTCGGTCAATTTGACGTACTTGGATACCATTCTCAGTTTTATGCAAGGTCACCAACTTAGGATCACCTTGGGTAAAACCTCGCACCTCGGCAGCATAACGCGGAGCCTTACCCACGCTGCGAATGTAGAGATATTGCCGCTCAGTTGCTTTATCGATGTCGGCAGTGGTGACTTGCTTTTCATCTTTCGGGAGTTCTTTATAAGGCTCATCGCCGGCACCACACCCCACAAGGGTCAGTGCGCTGGTGATCGCCAGACATAGCATGGACTTCTTCATAGATTCCTCTTAACTACTGTTTTTATAGATATTTAGTAATTGACAAATAAAAGGTTGAACTCTTTTTGTCATAAATCTCAAATCCCTGAGATGTCCCCACTTCTGGGTTATAGAAACGACCACTATTGTTGTGACCTACAGCCAACACCCAATCAGGCTTAAACGACCAACCGAGTTCTTGGGCAAAGGTAAATTGATCATCGAGTCGACGACCGTAATAGTTTTTGGAAATCCGATAACGACCACTCATATCCAAATACCAATTGGCCGTTATTTGCCAATAAGCATCGAGTAATCCATCGAGTTGCTGTTCAACTAACACGCGCTCACCAGCGGTTTTGTATTGGTAAGCGTTGTAGCGATAGCGCGGTGAAAAATAAAAACTTAGGTTATCTAGCGGGCTCCAAAATAAGTACGCGGCAATGCGCGGCGCATATTGCAACCTATCTAGTTTTGATTCACGTTCTGCGGGTAAATACACACCTAAACTGCCTTTCAATGAGACGGTATCGGTTAAGGCATACAGTGGCGTGCGGTACTCCAGCAAAGGATCATAAAAACTGGACTCTTTGCCATGTAGTGTTTGCTTTTCACCCCCAAGGGTAAACAGCACATTGCCCCAATTTGCCTTGTAATCGATACGGCTATCGATGTTGTAGGCTTGATAGGCGTAATAACTTTCCGAGTCATAAATGTTTCGCGTAAAACCCACATTAACGTAGCCAGACCATTTTGCTGCTTGTGCATCCGTTGCTAGCTCAAATTCATTGACGGCCAATGCTTGACCGACAAAGGAGATACTGGCCAGCATCACCTGCACGCAGAAAAACACAGACCATTTATTTCGTCGACGAGAAATCGACGAATAATATTGATTATTCGTTGGTTGCATAATAAAACCTTGATTTATATTTTTAATGAAAAATCTTGATAGTGAGCATGCGCTCTATTTAACGCTAGGATGTACTTGCTTGAATTGATTTCATCCAATTAAGTAAAACTGAATAATAGTTTTCTATATTAATAATATAACTACGTATAAATATGGTTAAGACGAAATAAATAAAACCCAAAAAAACGAAAAAAGACGCTCCCCAAAATATGCTTTCAAAATCCGTTTGGGCAAACCCAGTCCAAAGGGGAGCGCTATATTCACCAACTATTACTATTGACTGATGGCTAACAGGTTCACAGTAAAACACCCCAACTGAAGCCATTGATAAATAATTATTTTCAATAACACAAGAATCAGACAACGCGACAATATTCACAGGTAATCTCACCCATAATATTCCAAATATCAGCCACTCACCCACAGCGAAAAGAAAACGCTTTGGTATTTTTAGATATTTTTTTATGGCTAATTTAGTTAACATTGCTCGTCAATACGTCATGCTATAAATAATCTCCACTGCGACATCACAGCCAAAGATACAAAAAGATACATCTGTTGCATCATACGCACGAACAAAAAATATTTACAACTCACACAAGAGCTAACTCATATTAAATTAAAATAAATATGAGTTAGATCAGAAAAACCCAGCAAAATTAAACATAAAAAACACAATGAGAAACAACTAAGCCCATCCAACAAAACAATTTAGAAAACTTTATTTATAAATAAATAACAACATGCAGTGCGCTTATTTACATGTACCACCATAATGCAATTGCTTAAGGGTGTTTTGGGAGAATATGACGAGCCGCCAACTGCATTTGCAACTCTTTACAACGTTGACGTAACATTTCGCGAAGCAGTAACACCACGGGAGTGACATGTTCGCGCCCTGGGCACACTAAGTATAAATCGACGGGTTCCCCCTTATACTCAGGCAATAAACGTACTAATCGCCCTGAGATTAAGTCATCGGCCAGATCTAGACTCGACTTAAATACCAACCCTTTGCCAGCCACAGCCCAACGGCGGGCAATCTCGGCATCATTAGCACTACGATTGCCCGTGACACGCACTTTGAATTCTTGACCATCACGCCTAAATAGCCATTGATCGTGGGTGCGATCATCCAACTTATAAAACAAGCAATTATGCTCAACTAATTGTTCTAATGAATTAAGCACACCAAACGTGGCGAGATATTCAGGTGAGGCGCACAAGACACGATCAACACTACAGATAGGGAAAGCCACTTGGTTAGAATCCTGCGGTTTTCCATAGCGCACGGCGACATCAATTTTATCGTGGTAAAAACTGCTGATATTGTCGCCAAGGTGCAAGCGCACTTGCAGTTGAGGAAAATCGAGCAAAAACTCGTCGAGCCAAGGCACAAACAAATTACGGCCAAAGTCTGAAGAAACCGACAGGCTTAAAGTGCCAGATATTTTACCTTTATCACTGGCGATAGCCTGTTCGCCAAGCGCTAAATCGCTTAGCGCTCGTCGGCAATGAATAAGATAACGTTCACCTTGCACAGTCAAACGTAAGCTGCGTGTCGTGCGGATAAATAAACTAGTATCGAGCTGTTTCTCAAGCCGTTTTATTGCTGCACTGGCAGAAGCAGCCGAGATATCCATCTCGGCTGCTGCGGCAGATATATTGCCGCAATCAGCGACTCGCACGAACAAAGCTAAATCATTAATTAGCATGATTATCAAAAATCCTTTGAAAAAATTACAAACTTTATCCTGTTTATCTCTTGGCTAATATTCCACATAATGGCTACACGATACAAGTACACTCAAACAAGTAGACTCCAGCAAGTACACACAGAGGAATAAACATGAAAGCCATTGGTTACCAGACAGCAGGTGCAATCACAGCGCCCAATGCATTAGAAAACATCACGCTAGCCGAGCCAACTGCGACAGGTTTTGACCTTTTAGTGGAAATCAAAGCCATTTCTGTCAATCCGGTTGATACAAAAATCCGTGCATCTAGCTCTGCACCTGCAGGCGAATACAAAATTATCGGCTGGGATGCGGTCGGTGTCGTCAAAGCAGTTGGTGAGAAAGCCAGTCTTTTCAACATTGGCGATGAAGTGTGGTATGCGGGCGATATCAGTCGCAGTGGAAGTTATGCAGAATATCAATTGGTTGATGAGCGAATTGTCGGCCATAAACCTAAAATTTTAACCTATACCCAAGCCGCGGCATTACCTTTAACGGGGATTACGGCATGGGAGATTTTATTCGACCGTTTAGCTTTACCCCAAGATGGTTCGGCAACTGACGCCCGTATTTTAATTATCGGTGCGGCCGGCGGAGTGGGTTCAATCATCACTCAGCTTGCAGTAAAACTCACTGGTGCAGAAGTCATAGGCACTGCATCTCGTCCTGAATCCGCCGCTTGGGTGCACAAACTTGGTGCCGATGCTGTCATCGACCACACCAAGCCACTTTCGCAGGAACTTGCGAATATTGGCATTACTGATGTGACCCATGTGATTAGCTTAACCCAAACCGATCAACATTTTGATGAAATAGTACAAGTGCTTAAGCCACAAGGAAAACTAGCATTAATCGATGATCCTAAGGGGCCATTAGATGTGATGAAACTTAAGCGTAAAAGCTTATCCTTACACTGGGAACTGATGTTTACCCGCAGCCTTTATCAGACCGAGGATATGATTGCGCAACACCACTTACTCAACCGCTTAAGCGCCCTTATCGATACAGGCGAGTTACAGAGTACGTTCGGTGAGCACTACGGCACCATTAATGCCCAAAACTTAATCAAAGCTCACGCTCAGATAGAATCTGGCAAAGCGATCGGTAAAATTGTTTTAGAAGGTTTTAACCAATGAAAATAACAGTATTTGCCCAAATCATAGCGAATCAAGGCCAAAGCGATACGCTATTTAAGATACTCAAGCAACTCGTGACAGACACTCATACTGAGGCTGGCTGCATCGAATATAAACTGCATCACTCATTAGATGATGAAAATATCTTCTGGATGTACGAAATTTGGCAATCCCAAGCCGCACTGGATGAACATATGGCGAGTACGCACTTTCAAGCATTCGTCGCTCAAACCGCAGACTTAATCAGTCGAGCTGACATTCACAAAAGCTACGCCTGCTAATCAACACAAAAGCGCCAAACACATTGGCGCTTTTCATCATTTATCATTTATCAAATCAAAGTCATGGCCATCTTGCGGCGTAAATACGCGATTTGCTGCATGTGTGGCAAATCCTTAGGGCAGTTATCTTGGCAGCCGAGTAAAGTCATGCAGCCAAACACGCCATCCTGATTGCCAATCACATGGTAAAAATCCTCGGCAGTACGAGCGTCACGGCTGTCCATCTCAAAACGAGCTATTTTCATCATGCCCACAGCGCCGACAAAAGTTTCACGCATTTGTTTAGTCGCACAGGCAGAAACACACACGCCACATTCAACGCAGCGCTCTAGCTCATATAAACGCGCAGCTTCATCTGGGTCCATAGGATCTTCAAGCCGATGCACGCTTATATCATTGGCCTTAGGGTGTAACCACAGCTTTAAGCGTTCGGCCAGTTCCCGCATAAACTTACCAGTATTAACCGAGAGATCACCAATCAACTCAAAACCTGGCAGCGGCATTAAGGTGATTTCGCCCTTAGGATATTTGGCCGTTAAGGTGCGGCAAGCTAGCGTCGGGAAACCGTTGATCACCATAGCGCAGCTACCACAGATACCAGCACGACAAACAAAGTCGAACTGCAATGAAGTGTCTTGTTCTTCCCTGAGTTTATTAAGGGCGATAAATACCGTCATCCCCGGCGTTTCGGTAAGCTGATAACGCACCATTTTCGGCTTATCGTTTGGCTCCTGCGGATCATAACGAAAGATATTAAAGGTTAACTGGCGACCTTGGCTCATTATGATTTTTCTCCTAACGCATTGGCAGATGGGCTTTTTAAAGTATCACTTAAACGTTCGTTATTAGGTTGCAAGCTCTCGGGTAATTCAAAGGGCATAAGAGCCCGCTGCCTTTGATAGCGGTCAGCATCATCACCTAGCTCAGCTAAAATCTCGGAGATTTGCTGTTCACGCTTTTCGGTATCGGGATGCACTATGGCGTTGTTGATGCCATAACCACGATAACCCGGCGGGAGTTCCATCTTCATCACATCGAGTGCTTCGTAGTTAAGCACAGGTTCGAGTGCATCGGGATCCGGCCAGCTGGCCAAGGTGCGATTCAGCCAGTCTCGATCATTTCGCTGCGGATAATCCTCGCGAGCATGGGCACCACGACTCTCTGTTCGCGCTGCGGCGCCGCAGGCTACGGTTAGCGCCACTTTTAGCATACGCTTGACCCGCAGGGCTTCAACTAACTCAGGATTGGCGTGACGCTTTTTACACTTAAGCCCGAGTTTACGCGAACGCTCGAGCAACACTTTTAGCTCGGCAACCGCTTTTTCAAGCTCGGGGCCATTACGGAAAATCCCCACATAATCCATCATGATGCGCTGCATTTCGCGCTTGAGTTCAAAGGCGCTCTCGTGACCATCACCCTCGACCAGCACATCGATTTCACTCTGCACCTGCTGCATAAACCGTTCAGCAAGCTGAGTGTCGATCTCAAGGCTATTTTTCTCACAAAAATCGGCGACATATTTACCAATAATCATGCCGCCAACCACGGTTTCGGCCAACGAATTACCGCCTAAACGGTTAAAGCCGTGCATGTCCCAACAAGCCGCCTCACCTACGCTAAATAAGCCTTTAAGCTGCGGACTTTCACCTGTGGCATTAGTCCGAATACCGCCCATAGAATAATGTTGAGTTGGGCGTACAGGGATCCAATCTTTAGCGGGATCGATGCCAAGGAAATTCTCACAAATTTCCTGCACTTCCCTAAGATTCGTTTCAATATGCTTGCGACCTAAAAGGGTTATATCTAGCCACAAATGCGGGCCATAAGGGCTATCGACGCCCTTACCTTTACGTATATGTTCGGTCATGCGACGCGATACGACATCCCGCGATGCCAACTCCTTTTTATCGGGCTCATAGTCAGGCATAAAGCGATAACCGTCTTTATCGCGCAATAAGCCGCCATCACCACGGCACCCTTCTGTGGTTAAAATGCCCACGGGAACAATGGCAGTGGGATGGAATTGTACCGCCTCCATATTGCCAAGCCTTGCCACGCCCGTTTCCAATGCCAACGCTTGGCCAATACCTTCGCAGATAATCGCATTGGTCGACACTTCATAAATTCGGCCATAACCACCAGTAGCTATCGTAGTGGACTTAGCCACATAGGCTCTAAGTTCACCCGTAATCAAACAACGAGCAATCACGCCATGGCAACGCTTACCATCGTGAATAAGTGCCAAGGCTTCGATACGTTCATGGACGGGAATATCCATTGAAATCGCTTTGTTATCCATAGCGTATAACAGCGAGTGACCCGTACCGTCGGCGGTATAACAAGTGCGCCATTTTTTAGTCCCGCCAAAATCACGGGCGTTGATAAGACCATGGGCTTCTTGGGCCTCATGTAGCGTGACTTTTTGCGCATTGACTATCACTTCTCTCGGGCCAGCAGTCACCCGAGACCAAGGTACGCCCCAATTGGCCA
Organism: Shewanella sp. SM95; assembly: GCF_025653595.1. NCBI lineage: Bacteria > Pseudomonadati > Pseudomonadota > Gammaproteobacteria > Alteromonadales > Shewanellaceae > Shewanella > Shewanella sp. SM95. The sequence goes on along the minus strand of NZ_JAKKSE010000024.1, from coordinate 25,454 downwards.
GCTCACGTACTGCCTTAGGTGCACAATGGGCAAACATTCGTGCGACATCTTGATCGCAGCCCCAGTCGGAACCTTTTACCGTATCTTGAAAATGCACATCCTCATCATCGCCCATTCCCTTAACTGCATTGCCTAAACTCGCCTGCATCCCTCCTTGAGCGGCAGCAGAGTGGGAACGTTTTGCAGGAATGAGTGACAGAACTAAAGTGTCAAGCCCACGCTCTTTCGAAGCGATAGCGACCCTTAAGCCCGCGAGCCCAGCTCCTACCACCAATGAATCGGTATAAATCAGTTTCACGCCTGCTCCTTAATGGGGTCTATTGTTTTGTGCTGTTTTTTTATGTTCGACATTCTATTCACTGATTAACTTAATCATTGATTAAAAGTGGAATTAACTCGCGTAGGGTAAAAATGCCAGAAGTGAGGCGACGCCAACAGTGACAAATAGCACACTCACTATGGTCTTGATCTTACGTAATCGACTGCGGTTGTTGAGATCCCGCGCCGCGCCCCATTTCAAAGCCACACGGTAAATGCCAATTGCTGCATGTAACTCCACAGTGAACAGTAAAGGCAGATACACCATCCAGACACCTTGATTCCAAATACGATCGGCGCTTCCCTGAGGGCCAATGGTTTCGGGAGCCGAGCCAATAAGCCACAAATGCACAGGCAACAGCAGTAGAATCACCACACCGGTAATGGCTTGCCAACGCCACAAGCGAGTATCGCTGTGGTTGATCACTTGCATTTGTTGGCGTAGAGCCCTTTGCTGACGCAGACTCATGGGTAATTTTTGCAATGCCACTAACACGTGCACTAACGCCAAAATGGCAATACCAATGGCAATACAAGTCACTACCCAAGGATAACCGTGTCCATCAGCGGACAGAAAACTCAGCTCCATGGTGCGTGCCACCCAACTCATGGCATCCGCACCCAATAAAATCGATGACACTAACACTAAGTGGGTCCACAAAAAGACTGCGAGTATTACCCCTGACAAACTCTGGCTTAAATCCAGCCAAGCACTCCATTTTTTAATATTTAATTTGATCGCCATCCTATCGCCTCACGCCGTTGACCTTATCGAGCCAATCTCATTAAGTCTTATCGCAAACTAATATCGCTCACACATCCACACGAAAACGTGAGCCAGATCAATTGAGTGCTGAATAATTAACCTAATGCTTAATAATAGCAGTGAAACAAAATCCTGCTGCTGGCTTAAAGCCTACTCAGGTACGAAGGGCTGCACAGGAATACCGAGCTCGCTACCGATAAATAGATATGAAACAAGGCTCGCAGTACCAAGGCATAGCAAGTAAATAATCAGCACCTTAGCGATTTTTCGCAGGCCTGAGCGCTGAGTGGTTAAGCCCCACTTTACCGCTACGCGATAGAGACCAATCATGGCGTGTACCACTACAGCGGGAAGTAACAACGCATACAGCAACCAAGCGTTATCGTGATAAACCCGCTCAGCCGATAAATGCGGGCCAATTTCGGGATTCAAAATCATAGTGAAGAGGTGAACAGGAACGAGGAAAAATAAGATAAAGCCGGTGATCAGTTGCCAAAACCACGCATGGGTATCCTTATGCTTGATATTCCCCATGTGCGAACGCAGGGCTCGCCATTGCCCTAGCTGCGCCGGAAAACGCCGTAGCGCCACCGCGGCATGTACTATCACCACCAATAGCATAAACACTGAAAACACTTTAGTGACTATAGGAAAACCATGTCCTGTGCTGCTAAACATTCCACCTTCAAGCAACTGAACGACCCGATAAAAAGCCTCTTTACCCAGCAAAATACTCGATTCAAAATGCATGTGTAATAGTAAAAAGCTGCCAAGCATAATCCCTGTCGCACTCTGCAGCCTATCAGCCTTAGCCGACCAAGGATGACCTAGCGGTGTACTCACCCTATTGTGAACTCGAGTTATGCTTGTCATCTTGAATTAACCTATGTCGTTTATCGTTGGCACCTCTTGGCAAACTACACCATAGCAGCAACTCAAATCAGGCTTCAGTGTCACAGATTTAAAGCGTGAGCCAACTCACCTGACGGAGTTCAACTCTTAGAAGATGATCACAAAAAACGTATCAAAACCAAACAAAGGTAAAACCAGTTAACCAATACTTTTCATAGTGTTATACCAAATAATAAAACTGACAATTCGTTTTTTAACACCAATCCATACCCGACAGCTAACGCCTTGTCTGTATAGACAAAAGCGCAATACCAGAATAGCCAGTCGTCGAACCTAAACCCTAGTGATAACCAAACGACCTTACCTAAAGCGCTTTAAATTCCCGCTACATCCTGCATTTTGGGATAGTTTGGGTATACAATACCGCGATATTTTGAACCCTTAGTTTATGAACACTCAGTCACAGGATGCCCCCATGCCTTGGATCCAACTCCGTATAAACACCAATAGCGATGACGCTGAAACCATCAGCGACTTGCTCATGGAAGAAGGTTCAGTCTCTATCACCTTCGAAGACGGTAAAGATACCCCTATTTTTGAACCTAAATTAGGCGAAACCCCACTGTGGCGCGATACCGTGGTAGTGGCCTTATTCGATGCAGAAACCGATCTGACACCGACCATCGCCATGCTGAAAACCTTGCCTTTCCTCGGTGAGAACTTCAGCCATAAAGTCGAACAAATTGAAGATAAAGACTGGGTACGCGAATGGATGGATAACTTCCACCCCATCCAATTTGGCACACGCTTATGGATCTGCCCAAGCTGGCGCGAAATCCCTGATCCAACCGCAGTCAATGTGATCTTAGATCCGGGTCTTGCCTTCGGTACTGGCACTCATCCCACGACAGCACTGTGTTTAGAGTGGCTAGACAGCTTAGATTTAAGCGATGAAGAAGTGATCGATTTTGGCTGTGGTTCAGGTATCTTAGCCGTAGCCGCACTGAAACTGGGCGCGAAAAAAGTCACAGGTATCGATATCGACTATCAAGCCATCGACGCCTCGCGTGCCAACGCCGAGCGCAATGATGTCGCTGACAAGCTAGCCTTGTACTTGCCAGAAGACCAACCCGCCGATCTCAAAGCCGACGTACTGGTCGCTAACATTCTTGCAGGCCCTCTGCGAGAATTAGCGCCTTTGATCGCAGAACGCGTAAAAACCGGTGGCAAACTTGCCCTTTCCGGTCTCCTCAAAGAACAAGCCCAAGAAATCTCTGACTTTTATAGCCAATGGTTCGATATGGACGCAGCGGCTCACAAAGAAGATTGGAGCCGCTTGACAGGTAAGCGTAAATAGCGCTAAAGGGTGGCGCAACATGCGCCACCGCTGGCTTCCAACAATTTAGTCTCTGACTTCTCGTCAATTAAAAGTCAAGAAAAAAAATTACCTCTAGGTCATTTATTGACCTTTTCACGGCCAACAAAAAGGGCTACTATAGCGCCCCTTTGAAGAGCTAAGGTGAAACATAAAATGCAGATTGGACCCTATCAACTGAACAATCAGCTGATCGTGGCACCAATGGCAGGTGTCACCGATCAAGCCTTCCGCAATCTTTGTCTTCGTTATGGTGCAGCCTTAGCGGTTTCCGAGATGCTTTCATCCAATCCCGAGGTTTGGGATACAGATAAAAGCCGCCAGCGCATGACGCATTCTGGCGAGGAAGGCATCCGCTCAGTGCAAATTGCAGGGGCTGATCCTGATTTAATGGCGCAAGCTGCCTTGTTCAATGTCGAACAAGGTGCTCACATCATTGATATCAATATGGGTTGCCCGGCGAAAAAAGTGAATAAAAAGCTGGCAGGCTCGGCGCTAATGCAAAATCCACCGCTGGTAAAAGAGATTTTACAAGCCGTGGTCGCCGCAGTGAATGTGCCTGTCACGTTAAAGATTCGCACCGGCTGGGAGCCAGAGCACAAGAATGGTGTTCAAATCGCCCAGATTGCAGAGGATTGTGGCATCGCCTCGCTCGCCGTTCACGGCCGCACGAGACAATGTATGTACAGAGGCAACGCCGAGTACGACACGATCAAAGCAATCAAACAGAATGTCTCGATTCCTGTCGTCGCCAATGGGGACATCGACAGTCCGGAGAAAGCCCGCTTTGTGCTGGAATACACCGGTGCCGATGCCTTGATGATAGGACGGGGTGCTCAAGGACGGCCTTGGATTTTCAGAGAAATCCAGCACTACTTGGAAACGGGTAATAAGCTAGCGCCCATTGAGGTTGCCGAACAGCGTCAAGTGATGCTGGAACACCTCACCAAACTGTATGACTTATATGGTGAATACAAGGGTATCCGCTTCGCCAGAAAACATATGGGATGGTACCTAGACCAAGAAGCTCAGCGCCAATTTAGGGCTGACTTTAATCGGCTGGAAACCGCTGCAGAACAGTATTCCCTCGTGGAATGTTATTTTGATGAATTAGTACAGAATTAATAAAGAGCAGAATAGAATGTTTGATCAGACAACTAACACAGAAGTTCACCAGCTTACCGTTGGCAAAATCGAAACCGCAAACGGCACTATCAAGCCCCAGTTATTACGTGACGCCGTCAAGCGTGCCGTAACTAACTTCTTCGCACAGTTGGACGGTCAGGAAGCACAAGAAGTTTATGAAATGGTGCTAAGCGAAGTTGAAGCGCCTCTGCTTGACATCATCATGCAACACACTCGTGGCAACCAAACCCGCGCAGCAAACATGCTAGGTATCAACCGTGGTACTCTGCGTAAAAAATTGAAAAAATACGGCATGAATTAATCCGCAAGGATTAAGCTGTTGTATTGAAAAAGAAAAGGCCTGAAGAGATTCAGGCTTTTTTGCTTTCTGATACACGCCTTTCTAATACATAGTTACACACAGTCAAAATCATGCTTGGTTTATCATTCATCTCACTTCAAACTAAGACCTAGTTAACGAATACCTAAGTTTTGCTCCATCTAGCGACCAAAATCAATAAATAATCCATACAGCCCATAGCACAACCTTGACACGAGCCATCGGTTTTTAAGTTATAATGCATTTAAAAATCAGTCTGTTAACTCTAAAACTTTTTAGCCGTAGGTTTTACATTGTCATTGAATCACTCTGAGCAAGATATCAAACACAGTTGGTTTGGCCGTTTCTTTATTGGCAAAGCTGATGCGGTAAAACTCACCACGAGTGGTATTAGCATTAATCGCACTAAAGGCGGCTTTTTTGCTCACCCTCGCAGCACTAACAAAGTAGAAGCTGACGAATGTTTTACCTGGCAACAGCTCGATTCCCCACCATTTTTTACCTTAAGTCCACTAGGTTATTTACTCGGTTTCACGGTATTAGGCAAAGCCTATCAACTGCCGTTTCTCAGCTATTTTGCACAGCATCAATTTAGCAATCAAATCGCACAGTATTGGGCAAATGCCAATGGGCCGCGCGTTGCTGAGTTAATGGCGAAAGTGGATAAGACACTGACACACACTTATTTACGTGAATCACGTTTAGAAATGATACAAGCCAGAGTCGCGCGCGAATACCAGCACTGGTTCCCTTGGTGTGAAAACCTGCCATTGTCTGCACATTTACACACAGTGTTAGCAAGGCTTAAGCAAATCCACCGCTGGACTCGCGCCGATATAAAGCAGTTGCGTGAAGATTACATTCAGTCGCAGCTCATTAAATTTGCTGACTATTTTGAGCATGTAGAATCTAATCCCTTAACCGAAAAACAGTGCCGAGCTTGTATTATCGATGATAACAATAACCTGTTATTGGCAGGCGCGGGCACGGGAAAGACCAGTGTGATGGTTGGTCGAGCAGGATATTTGCTTAAGAGTGGTCAAGCAAAAGCCGATGAAATATTGCTATTAGCCTATGGCCGTAAAGCGGCTGACGAGATGGATGAGCGGATTAAAAACAGGCTCGGTACGGATGATATCAAGGCGAGCACCTTCCACAGTTTAGGCTCAAAAATTATCGCCGACGTTGAGCGAGCGAAACCGAGTTTGTCCCCTTTAGCGGAGGATGACAAAGCCAAAGCGCTGTGGGTGCACAATACCCTTGAGACTTTGATTGGAGATGAGGCTTACCGTAAACAACTTTTCGAATATTTCAGCCGTTTCTATTATGTTGAAAAAAGCCCATTCGAGTTCGATATGGAAGGCGAGTATTTTCAATACTTGAATGATAACGATATTCGCAGTCTTAAGGGTGAGCGAGTCAAAAGCTTTGGTGAGCTCTACATTGCCAACTGGCTATTTAGCAATGGCATCGAATATGTCTATGAAGCTAAGTATGAGCATGATGTGCGCAGTATTGATTTTCGTCAGTATCAACCCGATTTCTATCTGCCTGAATATCAAATTTATCTTGAATACTATGGTATTGATGAACACCAGCATACCGCTCCTTATATCGATAACCAGAAGTACTTGGAATCGATGGCATGGAAACGCCAGCTACATCAACAGCATGGCACTAAATGTGTTGAGCTATTTTATTACCAACATAAAAAAGGGTTGTTAATCAGTAAGCTTGAGCAAGCTTTACAGGTCTTTAAAGTACAATATGCGCCCTTACCCGATGAAGCCATACTAGCAACCCTACATGAACTTGGCCGCGTGACCGAATTGGCAAAAATGTTTAGTCAGCTGATAGGGCTGTATAAAGCGGCTTGCCTTGATGAACATGGGCTTGAGGCTGTATTTGCTCGCGCCGCCGATGCTCGGCAGACCCGCAAGGCATTCGAACTGCTTGAGCCCATACTCACGCGCTATGAGCAGCATTTAGCGATAAATGGCGACATTGATTTTGAGGACATGATTGGCAAAGCGTTGACGTATCTACAACGCGGGCAATTCATTAGCCCGTGGCGTTTTATTATGGTGGATGAGTTCCAAGATATTTCAGAACCGCGTGCCCGCTTAGTCCGCGCCTTGAGAGATTCCTGTGCACCCCATTCTAAAGCGTTGGCGTCTTTATTTTGTGTCGGGGATGACTGGCAGGCAATTTATCGTTTTAGCGGTGCAGATGTGAGTTTAACCACGCAATTTAGCCAATATTTTGGCCCAACAGCCCAAAGCTACTTGGATCTGACTTTTAGGTTTAACAGTAGTATTGGGCAAGTCGCCACTCAGTTTGTCACCCAGAATCCCACGCAATTGAGCAAGGATATTCGCTCCCTCATGCAGGTAGCCTACCCTACAGTCTCAATATTACGCCGCGGAGAAAACGAGCAATCAAGCCTAAATGAACCAAGCCCAAATGCACTGGAACAAGCATTAACGGCCATTAGTGCAAGGATAAGCGCTAGAAGTGACAAACTTAACAGCGTAGCAAGCGTCTATTTACTGGCACGTTTTTGGTTTCAGCTACCCGATAAAACCCAAGTAAACCAACTCGAGGCTAAGTACCCTAACTTGAAAATTGAGTGCCAATCTTTTCATGCTTCGAAAGGGAAAGAAGCCGATTATGTGGTGATCATGGGGATGAAGACGGGAATGCATGGCTTCCCTTCAATGAAAGTCACTCCTCCGATACTAGATGCATTTTTACCAAAAACGGAAGCGTTTGAATTTGCAGAAGAACGTCGACTGTTTTATGTCGCGTTAACGCGGGCAAAACACCGCGCCTATGTGATTGCCGATATGACAGACGTGAGCCCATTCGTCACCGAACTGCTTACAAAAGGCTACGCAATTGAACAAGATGAGTTCAGCACCTCTTTAGTACAAAGGTTATTTGAAGACATAAAATGCGTGCGTTGTAGCACGGGAACGCTTAAGCCTAGAACGGGAAAATTTAAATCGTTTTATTCCTGCTCACATTTTCCCCTTTGCGATCACAAGGAAGAATGTTGTGAGCTCTGTGCTAGCCCAATGACCCGCACACGCTTTGCTGGCTTTAAGGTATGTTTGAATGAGAACTGTGGTCATATAGCACCACTTTGTAGCCTCTGTGGTGGCGATATGCTGTTAAAGGATGGTCGATTCGGCCCCTTTTGGGCTTGTCGCAATTACCGCGGGCAAAACCTACCCAGCTGCATGAATATTCTAAACAAGGCCAAGTTGTCGCTTCCGAATTAAGTGATAAAAAATGAAACGCTTTGGCGTGATCGTCACTCAGTATCTCAACGTTTCGAGAGCCAATTTGCCAGCTACAAATAAGTTGGGTGACCTACTCCTTAAGAGATATTTCGCTCAACTAACTGTGACATCATCGGCAAATTCTGACTATTTTAGTCGGGTTTAGTTGCCACGATTAAAAGCTGCAAATAATATGAATGTAAATTTATTGCTGCTCTGGAGCTACTCATGTCTGCCACTTCTGTCTCAAAAGATGCACAACTCCCACCCCATGGGTTTAATTCTCAACACAATCATTGGCTAGAACGAAAAATAGGTGAACTAGTGGCAGAAGACTTTCGCCGCGCACATGTGTTTAGTCAATTTGGTATCGATTTTTGTTGTGGCGGGGGTAAATCACTGGCGGTCGCCTGTGAGCGTGCAGATGTAGATCCTGCAAAAGTGGTTGCTGCGCTGAATGCCGCAACACTTACCGGTAGCAAAGAAGATGAATTAAATCAATTACCCTTAGATCAACTTATCGAATATATAGAATCAACGCACCATCAATACGTGCGCGAAAAAGCCCCTTTATTAGTCGAATATTCCGAAAAGATGATTCGCGCTCACGGTGAGCACTATGCCGAAATCGTTCCCTTTGCGGGTTGGGTACGAGCCTTAGTTGAAGACTTAATGCCACATTTAATGAAGGAAGAAAAAATACTGTTTCCGGCGATCCGCGCCATGAGTCATGGAGAGCAGGTTGAGGCTTGCTTTGGCCATATTGGCAACCCCATCAATGCGATGCAACATGAGCATGAAGAAGTCGGTTTGATTTTGCAAAAATTACACGAGCTCACTAACGACTTCACACCACCTGAATATGCGTGCACTACATGGCGTGTTTGTTATGCCACTCTGGCGGAATTTGAGGCGGACTTACATCAGCATATTCACTTAGAAAACAATATTCTTTTTCCTAAGGCATTGGGTCTGACTCAATAATTGATTAAATGTTTATCCCGTAGCGGCTCCAAATTACAGATTTTCCGCTTAACCTTGAGGCCAGACCTAAGTCTGGCCTTTCAATTGTTGACGTGCTACAACAAGTCATGTGTCGCTGACGGATAAGCTGCCATGACATTTCAATCATTTGCACTCGATGATATTGCCAATTTGCACGAATCGGCCCAAGTAGAATTTAAACTCGCAGGTGGCCGCGATGGCCAAGGTCAATTACCCGAAGACATTTGGGCGACTTATAGCTCTTTTGCCAACACTTTGGGTGGCGAGATCATCCTAGGTGTGCGGGAAGAGCGTGGCCATTTCAGTATTGAAGGCATTCCCAACCCCCTTCCCGTCTTGCAAGAATTTTGGGAAATCCTCGATGACCCGAGTCGCACGAGTCACAATCTTTTAGCGATCTCGGATGTACAGATTATTGAAATTATGAACAAAAAACTCATTCGTATCCGCGTACCGCTGGCGCCTGAGCAGCTAAAACCTATCTACGTAGGCAGCGATCCTTACACTGGAAGTTATTTTAGGGTGGGAGATGCCGACATGCACGCGAGCCGTCGGCAAGTCAATCTACTGCTACGCCGCGCCCATCTTTGCATGAAGCAACTCAAGGCACGTTAATCCAGTAAATCTAACATCCTGTTATTACGTTAAAAACCTGCTAATAGATAGCCGCCCATGGCCGCAATCGCTACGCCAGTAACGCGCATTAAATTGCGTTGCCCTGTCATCCGCTGCATTCCAAGGCCTATCATTACGCCGCCTAAATGGATGACTGCTGTACCAAATAAAAATCCTAGGGCATACAGGACTGGGCTAGCCAATTCCGGCATTTCAGCGCCGTGGGCGTGACCATGAAAAATCGCGAATACGCCCACAAAGGCCATAGCGAATAACAACGGGATTTGACGATCAAAAGCGATGGCAAGACCGAGCAACAACACAGAGAGGGCAATACCTATTTCAACAAAGGGAACAGCAATCGCATATAAACCTAAAATCCCACCCACTAACATAAAGGTGACAAATGCTAAGGGGACAGTCCAAATCGCGCGGCCACCGAGCTGGGTGCTCAACATGCCCACACTCAGCATAGCCAGCAAGTGATCGAAGCCCAATACGGGATGGTTAAAACCCGACATGAAACCGCCACCTGAATGGATCTCATGGGCCGATACCGGCGCGATCCAACATAAAGTGAGCAGTAATAACAACCCGATACGCGCCATAAAATAGCCTTAGTCAGTGACTTTAGTGATATAAAACTTAACTTTAGTGCAAATTTGGCTGGCAAACCTTGATCTCAATCACCCAAAGATACAGATTAAAAATGCACGCTAAGTTAGTTTGCGTCGATAGCCAATACTTTTGTCAAAGCGTCGAGGGAGGCTATTTCTAAATGGGGCAACAAGGCGGCTATCGGTAAGGAATCGACTCGACCAAAACTGGGATTTAGCCACACAGACTGGCACCCCGCCAACCGAGCACCACGAACGTCGGCATTCATACTGTCGCCAACATGCAGTAAATGTTGCGGTGCAATCTTTAACCGCGAGCAGGCCAATTCGAACATGTCTTTAGCGGGTTTCATATGCACGCCATTACCTGGATGCAACACAAACTCGAAGGCATCACCTAAACCAATCCGCTCGGCATCCACATTGCCATTGGTGATCCCGACTAATCTAAAATGCTGCGATAAGCGCTTGAGTAATAAGAGCACTTCGTCAGACACTTGGAAATGACTGCGGTAAAAATAAAAGCATGCTAATCCTTGCTCGGCGCCGCGTTCGGCTTCAGTCGCCGAATACCCTAGCTGTATTAGGCCTTGGCGAAGCGTAGCTAAACGGGCTGCGCTGGTATCATGGGCGAGCTCGCGATTTTGCTGCAGCAGTTGCAGTTTTAGCCTGCGCCAATCATGGGTTTTCCACGCCTGCGACAATGGATAAGTCTGCAACAGAAACGTCGCTAGCTCAGCTTCGGCATTTAAAATATGCGGTAGATTGTCGTACAGGGTATCGTCGAGATCGAAACTGATCGCTTGAATATTTTGAGGTCTAAGATAGCAACGCATTATTTATCCTGTGTTTTTTTTCGCTCTAGGATGGGCGTTATCATACACCTTAGCTAAGTGTTGGAAATCCAAACTGGTATAAATTTGCGTGGTCGCTAGGTTCGCATGGCCCAATAATTCTTGCACCGCCCGCAGATCGGCGCTCGCTTCTAACATGTGAGTAGCAAAGGAATGGCGCAGTTTATGCGGATGCACGCGCACCGACAATGCCTGTTCTTGCCCCCATTTCGCCATCCGCGCCTGAATACTACGATGAGAGAGTCGCTTGCCCTTTTCGGTCACAAATAAGGCGTTATCTTCACAGGGGATCTGCTTTCGGCAATTGAGCCAATTCAGCAAAGCAGCAATAGCTAAACGACCGACGGGGACGATACGTTCCTTATTGCCTTTACCTAAGACTCGCACTTCTTTCAAATCGTATTGCACGCTGGATAGATTAAGCGCGGCGAGTTCCGCTAAACGTAAGCCACTAGAATAAAACAATTCCATCATGGCTTTATCCCGCAGACTCAGCGGATCTGTACCTTCAATATCCAGTAAATGACTGATGGCATCGACATCGATATTCTTCGGCAGCGGTTTGGCTTGTTTAGGAGCACTTAAGCCTTTGGCGGGATTTAGCTCAATCACGCCTTCGCGCAGCAAAAATTCACCCCATTGTTTTACCGCCGATAAACACAGGGAAAGTGAGCGTGGGCTTAAGCCTTTGCGGTGCAATTTGGCTAACACTTGCTGCCAATGCTCGCGGCTCACATTGAGTAAATGCACGCCTTCAGGCAAGAGATCGCTTCCGCGATTAAGCTCAAAAAGATAATTACGTACTGTATGGGCCGACAACTGCCGCTCGGTACTCAGATAGCGTTCAAAGGTTTGTAACCATTGAGTATTAAGCGCCGACACTTCGGCTGTTTGCGTACTCATATCGGTTTCCTCATGGGTTTTGCTAAGCCTTGAGTGAACACAATCGCTCGACAGCCATTACAGCTTAGCGAGCATGTGCGCCAGCAAACGCCGCAGTTGTTCCAGCAGCATGTTATCCATATCAGGATGAAAATGGGTGGCATCTTGGCTAGCAATGGCAAAAATCACTGGGTTGTCTTCCGACAATTTAGTCAGTGCCACCGAGCCCACTTCGCTACCAAATAACCGTTTGGCTTCTTGTTGCGTTAGCCGACCAAAATAGTGACCTTTATGCAGCCTTTGATCCCATATTGCCTTCATATCGGCATCGAGAACGCTGATCAAACGCACATGACTGAAATTAAACTGTAATTTTAAACTGTCGGCTAAGATTTCTTTGAGTGACACTAGATCGGCACAATTCAGTAGTTGGAAGGATAACTCAGTATTGAATTGGTAAATTTTCTCGTTGCGCGCCGCCATCGTTAACAGACTGGTGATCTCTTCTTCCAACTGGCTGACTCGCTGGCGTAGCATTTCTTGACGACGTTCCACCAAAGAGATGGCGCCGCGCTCCAGGTGGGGCAGACGCATTGCCAGCAATAGTTCGGGATAGCGATTGAAAAAATCAGGATTATCCAGCAGATACTCGCGAATAATCAACTCATCGAAAGGCACATCCGTCTGCGGCATCAAGGGCTCTGTCATAACTGAATTTGTCCATCGTAAACGTGCTGCGCGGGGCCCGTCATCCACAAAGGTTTACCCTCGCCTTCCCAGTTAATGGTTAAAGTACCGCCGGGTAAATCCACCCGCACTTGCTGGCCGAGCTTTCCTTGCACTTGACCCACAACTACAGCTGCACATGCGCCTGTACCACAGGCCAAGGTTTCGGCCGCGCCGCGCTCATACACCCGCAGCTTAATGTGACCTGAGTCCACGACCTGCATAAATCCCACATTCACACCACGGGGAAAACGCTCATGCTTAGTGAGCATGGCACCAATTTCAGCAACGGAGGCGCTCGCCACATCTTCAACGTCGAGCACACAATGGGGATTGCCCATAGAAGCCGCGCCACACAAAAAGGTTTGCATCGGTGTTTGCAGTAAATAGGTTTTTTCAGGTTTCTTGGCTTTGAAGGGGATCTGGCTCGGTTCGAGGATCGGCACGCCCATATTCACGGTAACAGTACCGTCTCGCTCTAAGCGCAAAGTCATCTTGCCAGACGAAGTACTGACACGGATTTTACTCTTATTTGTCAGGCCTTTATTACGCACAAAACGGGCGAAACAGCGGGCGCCATTGCCGCATTGTTCGACTTCAGTGCCATCGGCATTGAAGATGCGATAATGAAAATCTAAATCGGGATCATAGGGCGGCTCAACTAAGAGTAGTTGGTCGAAACCTATGCCAAAGTTACGGTCGGCTAAACGGCGGATCTGCTCAGGCGAAAAGAACACGTTCTGCGTGACCCCATCGACCACCATAAAATCGTTGCCCAGTCCGTGCATCTTAGTGAATTGGATCAAGATACTTATCCTTTAAGCCGAGGCGCCGCTCATAAAGTATGAAACCAAGCGCCTGAATCAATATAATTTTTCTAGTTTACGGCAGGAGTTGCTCACCTTGCCAGAGCTGAGACAATTTTTCTCGCTCACGCACTAAGAAAGCCTGCTCACCATCCACCATAACTTCAGCCGCACGAGGACGAGTGTTGTAGTTAGAGGCCATGGCAAAACCATAGGCACCACTCGAACGCACCGCCAGTAAATCACCCGCGGCTAACGCGAGCTGGCGATTTTTACCTAAAAAGTCACCGGTTTCGCACACTGGGCCAACAATATCAAACTCATAGGCCTCTGAGTCCCTTGGCACGACTGGGATAATATTTTGCCATGCACTGTAAAGTGCTGGGCGAATTAAGTCATTCATCGCGCCATCGACAATCGCAAAACGTTTGTCGCTGTTTTCTTTAAGATACAGCACTTGAGTAACAAAAATCCCCGCATTGGCGGCAATCGCACGGCCCGGCTCGAAGATTAGCTTAAGTTGACGGTCGCCCAAACGCGCCAATATGGCGGCGGCATACACATCAGGATGTGGCGGCGTTTCGGCATCATAGGTCACCCCTAAACCACCACCCACATCGAAATGCTCAATAACTATACCCTGCTCGGCCAAACGGTCGATTAACGCAAGCATACGATCCATCGCATCGAGGAATGGTTTGATTTCAGTCAGTTGTGAGCCGATATGGCAATCGACACCTTTCACTTTTAAATGTGGCAACGCATGGGCACGGGCGAAGACGGTTTCGGCCTCATCCATAGCGATACCGAATTTATTTTCTTTAAGGCCAGTCGAAATATAGGGATGAGTACCCGCATCCACATCGGGATTGACTCGCAAGGAAACTGGCGCCACTTTACCTAAACGACCTGCGACCAAATTTAACTGCTCAAGCTCGGCGCTCGACTCGACGTTAAAGCAGTAAATGCCCAGATTAAGTGCCTGTTCCATTTCGGTCGCAGTTTTACCCACGCCAGAGAACACCACTTTAGCGGGATCGCCGCCCGCTTCAATCACTCTTGCTAACTCACCACCCGAAACGATATCAAAACCACTGCCTAAACGTGCCAGCACATTCAGTACGGCCAAGTTCGAATTAGCTTTAACCGCGTAACAAATCAAATGTGGATGATCTGCCACGGCGTTATTAAAGGCATGCCAATGGCGCTCTAGCGTGGCGCGGGAATAGATATACAGCGGCGTACCATAGGTTTGAGCTAAGTCGGCGACCTGGCAGCCTTCGGCGTGCAGGGCATTTTGTTGGTAGAGAAAGTGATCCAATGTCTGATTCCTTACTGCGCTTTATCGCTGCGATAGTGATGATAGTTATAGCTGCTATTATTGTTGTGTTTTTTGTACTTCGATGGCTCGAATTTCGGTTTTAATCTCTTCTACTTCAGGCTCAGGTTTAGACGCTTCAACCTTTTTAGGCTGATTCACCTCTGTGGCCGGAGATCGATAGAGGGGGCCCTTCTGGCCGCATGCAGTAATGAATAGGCTACCAAGCAATAACAATAAAAACAGTCTCATTTTTCTCAACATCTGTGCATCTGGTGACTAATGGCCTTATAATCGCACCCATCTTGACGAAAGCAAAGGACAGAAATGCATGGCCATGACAGATACAGAATTTCACCAGCTCGCCGATGACATGTTCCAAGCCATAGAAAATGCGATTGAAACTGCGATTGATGAGCAAGATGCCGATCTTGATATCGATGCCAGTGGCAACGTATTGCAATTAGAATTTGTTGATGGCTCTAAGATAGTGATCAACAAGCAAGAACCTTTGCATGAGATTTGGGTCGCCACACGCTTTGGTGGATATCACTTTGGTTTTGTTGAAGGTAAATGGATGGACGGACGAAATGGCGGCGAATTTATGCCATTCGTGCAAGAGTCTATCGAGCGCCAAGGCGGCATTAAGCTTAGCTTCTAATCTAAGCCTGTCCTAGTGCAAAACCGTAATAGTACAAAACAAGAATGGGAGCCTTGGCTCCCATTATTTATGTTAAAAACCAGCTAAAACTCAGTGTCTTGATCGCTAACATCGATACCGAAAGGTGCCACCGTTAACTCTCCGGCTACCCGCACTAAATGGAAAAATTGCGGAATATTAAACCGCGCCCGTGAAGCATAATGCTCATCGAACACATAGTGATGGCTCACTTTATTTACCAACTCGGCCATGTTTGATCCCGCCTGCACGTAATGGCTTAGTTGATTTTCCTCATCGAGGATAAATACATCCAAGTTATCGACCCGTTGGCGTAGAAAATACTGAATCGCGCCTTTAGCCGCATAGTTCTGCACCACTTTCGGCATACTCGAAAAGGGATCGTCACCTAATTCAGGCCGCGGCAATAGTACAAGATGACTGCGGGATAACTGTTGATAAAATGACTTGGCATCGCTTAAGTCCTGATAGGCCATGCCTAAGGGATTAAAAAAGATCCCATAGCGAGTACGACTTATCTGCAGTGGCTGCACTAAGGTGCTGGATTGCTGCACTTGTTGGCACAAACGCATGGTTTGTTTTAGTAGATTTTTCACTGCTAATTTAAGCTGTGGGCGTAACTTCTGTGAACAGCTGATCACATCCATATCCACAGGTAAGCTGGCCCGCCGGAGTCCTGGGGTCACAAAGGCTAAGGCTTGCAATACCGCGGTATCCCCTTCGAAACGATGGCACTGCCACTCACCCCAACTATTCAAACAAATGGCATCTAACGCCCCAAGCATATTGGCTTTTTTACGCCCGAGTGAGAACACGTTCGCATTCATCACATCGACCATCATTTCCTGTCCTTGCCATTCAATGGTGGGATCGCAATCCAGATTGAGCACGAAAATCAGCTTACGAAAATGCCATGGCTGGCATAAGTCACGTTTAGATACACGCCAATCGTGGTCGATAAAATTCAGTAACCGCTTAGAAGCTTCGGTAAGCCGTTTCGACTTTGCCTTACTCTGACCATATTCATGCCATTGAGTACTCGGCGTCGAGATCCCATTTAAACATGCCCAAATCATTAAGGCTGAAGGGGTTTTTCCCTTACATATTGCAGACTCGCCTAACAAATTTTGTGGCTGAGGCCCTTGTCGATACAAATAATATTGACGCTCGCGGGAGCTTGAGACCATAGTCACTTCGGACTCAGCGACCGAGGCACTCCACAGTAGATTCAGCTTCGCGATTTGATCTTCGTCTTGGCTAAAATAGGTGTGCAATTTACGGGTGAGCATGCCCAGCTCTTCAATCCGCAAGCCTTCATTGAGCTCATGGGTCGATGCGAAGCGCAGTAAGGTTTGGTAGCTCGCTAATAACAGTTCATTCAGTTGCTCGTTAAACCAATTGAGCTGGCCACTATGCCAATGTTCACAATTGTCTAAAGTGCTAATCAGACTATCTGGCCATTGCCAATCCTGCACCAGCTTTTGCAATTTAGGATAACGCCAATCTTTGCCCTCTTGAGTTCGACTCAAGTGCACGCCACATTTTAAATAGAAGCAGCGCCGCACTATCTCTAGTCGGCGAGTATCATTCTGCTTAAGTAAATAGGTTTCGATAATCTCATAGATAGAGTAATAGGCATCATTCGAAGTCGAAAAATCACCTGCAAGCGTTTTCTGCCATAAGTGATCACAAAGCAGAGTTGAATGGGGATAATCACTGGCATAAGCCTCGAGTAGCAATACTTTAATCAGCGCCTTATGGGGCTTTTCTAAGCCCTTGTAGAGCTGCCATAACGAAGCACCAAAGTACTCACTCGCAGGTAATTCATGTACATCGCCTAAGGACAAGAGCGCAGGATTGAGTTTAGCGTCTGGCCACCATGCAATCGTTTTACCTGCCAAACGAATTTGGCTGCGATAAAACTCTTCAAGTAATAACCAATGTTGCATACTACCACTATGCTCATGGGCCATCGCTGATTGACATCCACGAACGGCTTTACCGCCACAAAACTGCTGCGGATGAACTAAGTAAAAATTCACCTCAAACTGATACTCGGCAAACCAAGCAGTCAATCGAGTCGCTTTAATCTTGATTAGCGCCAAATCCTCAGCACACAGATCAGCCCTATGTACTAACCAAACATCGACATCGCTCTTGGCATTTTGGCCAAAACTGCCAGTACTCCCCATCGCATAAACGCCTTCAAAGGCATTGATATCCGCTTCTTGAGTAGTAAAAGGCAGCGAGAACACATCGCAGGCCTGGGACTCAGTCTCACCAACCTGATACTCGTTGATTCCACAGGGCGTATTGGCGGCATGATAGCCAGGATACTGAACACCGTTCTGGTGAATTAAAAAAGGGATCAAATGGAATAAGTGTTTTTGTAGCGGCGATAGCAAAGCTAGGGCGCGTGCAATACGTACCTTATTAAGTCTTTCTGCTATATCAGGAAACTGTATTTGCCGATCCATTCAAAAACACAACACTTAAGCACTTATGGGAAATGTGCTCATGTTAACACTTTTACAAACTCGAGCAACTAAACGTGAAGCACGTCACACTTTCACGGTATCTAGAACATCGCCAACTTCAAAGAATCGATACGGCTTCCTTACATAAACGATTTGCCAATGTTAGCATTGGCGCAACTAAGATCTTTGATGGAAACTAGGCATGTCTGAGAACCGCATACGTATCGCAACCCGCAAGAGTCCGCTGGCCATGTGGCAAGCTGAATTTGTTAAAGCCGAATTAGAACGCATTCACCCAGGTATTGTGGTGGAATTGCTGCCAATGAGCACTAAAGGCGACGTTATCTTAGATACGCCGCTAGCCAAAGTGGGCGGTAAAGGTTTGTTCGTCAAAGAGCTTGAAGTCGCTATGTTAGACGATCTTGCCGATATCGCCGTGCACTCAATGAAAGACGTGCCAGTCGACTTCCCTGAAGGCTTAGGCCTTGAAGTGATTTGCGAGCGCGAAGATCCCCGCGATGCCTTTGTATCGAATTTATATAAATCGATCAGCGAATTACCATTAGGCGCAACTGTGGGCACCTCGAGCCTACGTCGTCAATGTCAGATACGTGCATCACGTCCCGACCTCATCATCAAAGATTTACGCGGTAACGTTGGAACTCGTTTAGCTAAGCTTGATAACGGCGAATACGATGCCATTATTCTTGCCGCTGCTGGCTTAATCCGTCTGAAATTGTCTGAGCGTATTGCCAGCTTTATTTCTGCAGAAGAATCCTTACCCGCCAACGGCCAAGGCGCTGTAGGTATCGAATGTCGCATCAACGACGAACGTGTTAGAGCGCTACTGGCGCCATTAGAGCATTTAGAAACTCGCTACCGTGTGATTGCCGAGCGCGCGATGAACACTCGCCTTGAAGGTGGATGCCAAGTGCCGATTGGCGCATTTGCTGAAATCGATGGTGACAAGATGACGCTACGCGGCCTAGTCGGTAACCCCGATGGCAGTGAAATCATCGAAGGCGTGATCACAGGTCCAAAAACCGAAGCCACGCAATTAGGTGTTGCCCTTGCTGAAGAGTTACTCAGCAAAGGTGCCAAAAGCATTCTCGACGCCGTTTACGCTAAAGCCTAAGTCAATGAAAGTCTTACTGACGCGCCCCGAGGGGCGCAATCAGTCCATGGCCGATGCCTTGAATGAACGAGGCATTGCTCACTGGGTCACACCTCTGCTGTGTGTCGAAGCAACGCCCGCTATCGCAACGAATACCCCGCATCCTTTGGCACACGCCGATATGATTATCTGCATCAGCGCCAATGCTGTGACTTTTGCGGATAACGCCTTAACTACTACAAATCCACCCCATAAAGCTTGGCCTCCAGCTCACTACTTCGCGGTAGGGCATGCGACTTGGGACGCATTAAACCAGCTCGGTATTTCGGCCCTAGAAGCCCCTGATGACTGTCAGCAGACCGAAGGGCTACTCACGCTCGCGCCGCTGCAAGATATTAAAGGTAAACAGATTACGATCATACGTGGCGTTGGCGGCCGTGAAGCCTTAGCTGAACGACTGGCTGAGCGCGGTGCAACAGTGCGCTATTGGGAAGTATATCAACGGGCTTGTCCACCACTCAATGGACAACAGATCGCACAACAATGGCAAGAGTTTGGCATCGACACTATTGTCGTCACCAGCGGTGAAGTACTGGATAACCTGATTAATCTAGTGCCAAAAGAGTTATTTGCATGGCTGCGCTCATGTCATATCATAGTCCCAAGTAACCGAGTAGAAGCTCAAGCTCACGCCTTTGGTATAACCCAAGTCACCAATGCCAATGCCGCCAACAGCAAAGCCGTGCTAAACGCCCTTAAACTCTAAGCGCTATTTAGCCCGATTTAACTCGAATTTCGGCAGTAGCATGTTTTCAAGGACTGTTAAATGGATAACAACAAGCACGACGCAAAGAGCCCTGAATCACAGGCTACCTCTATTATTGAACCATCAATAACGACTGATGACACGCCCATAACTTCAGCGCCATCTTCTGAATCCCAAACAGCCAAAGCCACACCTTCAAGCACGCCGAGTCAAACGCCAGCATCCAATAGAAGCTCGTGGGCGATTCGCTTTGGGGTGTTATTAGCGCTGGGTTTAACCGCTTGCACCCTTGGCGGCGGTTTTATGTTATACCAACAGATGCAACAGCAACTGCTGGCGCAGGATGCGAAAAATATCGCCCTGCAGGACCAATTACAGCAAGCCCTGCTACAACCCAATCAACGTATTGGCCAGCTTGAACAGCAACAACTGAATGATGCTAAGACCTATCAAGAATTAACAAAATTAGCAGAAGACCAAAATCAACTGCAGGACAGGATCAATAAACTCGCCCAACGCAGCCCAACGCATTGGATGGCGTCAGAAGCCGAATATCTAGTAAACATGGCGGGCCGTAAACTTTGGTTAGAAAAAGATCCCCGCACCGCCACCGATCTATTAAAGTCGGCGGATGAAACCATCGCCGCCATGAACAATCCCGCTTTGCTACCTATTCGTAAAGCTCTGGCAAAAGATATCGCCGCGACTGCAAGTATTAAAACCACAGATATTGATGGTAGTGTATTAGCACTCGATGCCTTAATTGAGCAACTCGATAAGCTGCCACTTAATCGCACCGATGCAGAAACCGATGCCCCTGAAGATACAAACATTACTGGCGATTTAAATGACTGGCAGAGCAACTTAGGGAAGACGTGGAAAGCGTTAACCCAAGACTTTATCACCATACGCCATAGAACCGCCGATGCACCCGCTTTACTTGCTCCTGAGCAACAGTGGTATCTGGTTGAAAACATTCGTCATAAACTGCTGCAATCTCAACTTGCGTTATACCGCTACGACAGAGCCGCTTATCACCAATCATTAATGATGGTGCGTAAGTGGATTCAAACCTATTTTGATACTCAAGATCACAGCACTGCTGAAGCCATCGCCAAAATCGATACATTGGCGACATTAGAACTTGATCCTATTACTCTGAAATCCTTTGCAGCTAAACCTCTGCTATTACAGCTGACAAGCTATGGTGAGCTGACCTCATCAGAGGATGTGCCATTATGATCAAGATATTAATTTTTTTAGGGATAATACTAATAGGGCTCTGCATTAGCCCTTGGTTGGTGGGCAACACAGGTTATGTATACATTGCGGCAGGTGACTACCAGATTGAGACCAGTTTAGTCTTTGGGATCATTGCCTTAATTGTATTTTATGCCATGTTCCAAGTACTAGAATGGTTGGTGATTAGCGCCATTAATCTCATGCTGCGTAGCCGTTTTATTCCTCGCCACTGGCGCCGTCGCTCCGCGAAAAAGCATACCTTAATGGGTGCACTGGCTCTGGCAGAAGAAGATTGGCCAGCAGCAGAACGCGCTATGATAAAAGGCGCCGACAATGGCGAACTCCCTGCACTTAATTTACTTGCAGCGGCTCGTGCTGCCCAGTACCAACAGAAAATAGCAGAGCGTGATCAATATCTTGACCGTGCAGCAACACAACCGCTGGCCGCGAATGCCGTCGCAACCACGCGTACTCGATATCTGTTAAAACAAGGAGAGTTAGCTTTAGCCCGCGCCGAGCTCGATAAATTAGCCCCCACAAGTAAGAGCAAAGCACCGGTACTCAAACTCGCCCTCGAGTTATATCGAGCGCAAGAGGATTGGGATGCGCTCAAGCTATTGTTACCTATTTTGAAGAAGCGCCAGATCCTAGATGACACCCAGCTAAATGAACTCAATGTAATCACTCACTGCGCTTTACTCAAAGCCGCAACCATTAAAGGCGAAGCAGCCTTAGAACAATGCTGGCAGTGGTTATCTCGCAGTGAGCGCAATCAGTCTGAGTTTTTGGCGATTTATGCTGTGGGTTTATGCCGCTTTAATCGCAAAGAGCAAGCGCTGAAGCTACTCTCGAAAAAATTACGCACTGCTCCTGAATCAGCGCTTTTAGAAGTCATTCCAGAAATAACGACAGCCCAAGATACAGAAATCCGTAAGCAGTTACTCAAGCATGAAATCACCCATGAGAATAATGCCGACTACCAGATGTGCTTAGCTAAACTTTATCAGCAAACACGGGATATGAAAGAAGCCAGAACCTGCTGGCAAAATGTTTGCCGACTCGAACCCACAAAAGCCTCTTGGTTGGCGCTTGCACGGATTCAAGAACAGTTAGGTGAACAAGGTAACGCAAATCAAAGTTATCGTCAGGCGGTTAATCTGTAGTTCTACAATGCCTGCAACCTAGTAGCCGTGATTTGAGTAACGAAAGATCACGGCACTTGCCAATGCTGGCATATTAAAACCCACTTAACTTGCCAAAAATGTTAAAAACTAGATCGTGTCGCTTCTTTTCCGTAAAAACCACTCCCCCAATCCAGATTAATTTCTTATAACGATGCTTAATCTTAGAGTTAAAAAGTACTAAATACGGCCCTTTTTATAGATATAACTACTACATCTAGTTACAGTTCTAAAAATTGTCACTTTTGCGCATTAAGATCCGTAAAACCGCATAAGAACAGGCAACACAAGCGCGTCAAAAAATTGACTTAAGTCGTTTCGTTAGCTAAAATTCCACCACTTGTATCACAGTGCGACATATTTGTTGGACTTGTGCGTCTATGGATTAACACACTTTGGCTGTTGGGAGCTTACTATGGGATCGGTAATTACATCAAAGAAAGGTTTGCTTAAGTTAGTAAAAGGGCAAATCAATGTCGAAGTTGATGGTTCAAATCAACCCGCTAAGGATGGCGAACAACTCCCTAAAGGTGCTGTGCTCCATATTGGCGAAAACGCAACCTATGAAATTACCTTCGATGATGGCACTAAGCTATCAAATGAAGTCGCGCCCAGCGAAACTACTGCAGCAGCCTCTGGCACAGCTAACGAAGCAGCCCTAGATGAAATTCAAGCATTACAAGATCTTATTGCATCCGGTGAAGACCCAACTCAGAACCTACCAGAAACCGCAGCAGGTAACACACCAGGCAGTGATGGTAACTCGGGCTATGTCACTCTAGCCCGTAGCGGCACAGAAACCATTGCAGCTTCAGGCTACTCAACAAGCGGCCAAGCACTGACTGGAACGACGGTTAATATTCCACTATTCACCATTGCAGCAGACTCACCTTCAGCACTTGCTAATGACAGCAACACTTCCAATGAAGATACTGTAGCGACTGGCAATGTGCTCGATAACGACATTGATGTGGATTCAACTCTAAGTGTTGTGAGCTTCGAAATCAGCGGTACCACCTACGCAGCAGGCACAGAAGTGACTCTCGAAGGTGGTGTTTTAGTTTTAAATAGCGACGGCTCTTACACCTTCACACCGAATGAAAACTGGAATGGCCAAGTACCTGTCATTACCTACACAACCAACACGGGCTCAACTGCAACGCTAACCATTAATATCAGCCCTGTCGATGATCCTTCCATCCTTGCAAATGACAGCGCCACAGTTGCAGAAGACACTGCAGCAACTGGCAATGTGCTTGATAATGATTCCGATATCGACAGCACCCTTTCCGTTGTCAGCTTCACCGTGAACGGCGATACTGTTACCGCCGGCACCACCGTTTCCTTAGAAGGCGGCAGCTTAGTCATCAATGCCGATGGCTCTTACACCTTCACGCCAAATGCAAACTGGAATGGCCAAGTACCAGTCATCACCTACACCACTAACACTGGCTCAACAGCCACATTAACCATTAATGTGACCCCGGTTGATGATGCCTCTGCGTTAGCCAACGATACTAATACCGTTGATGAAGATACCGTTGCCACCGGTAACGTGCTCACCAATGACAGCGATGTGGATAACACCTTATCGGTCGTTAGCTTCACCGTGAATGGCGATACAGTGGCCGCAGGCACCACAGTTGAACTTGAAGGCGGCGACTTAGTCATCAATGCCGATGGCTCTTACACCTTCACACCCAATGCCAACTGGAATGGCCAAGTACCAGTCATCACCTACACCACTAACACTGGCTCAACAGCAACGCTAACTATTAATGTTAACCCTGTCGACGATCCTTCCATCCTTGCAAATGACAGCGCCACAGTTGCAGAAGATACTGTAGCTACAGGCAATGTGCTTGATAATGATTCCGATATCGACAGCACCCTGTCCGTTGTCAGCTTCACCGTGAACGGCGATACTGTTACCGTGGGCACCACTGTTTCCCTAGAAGGCGGCAGCTTAGTCATCAATACCGATGGCTCTTACACCTTCACGCCTAATGCAAACTGGAATGGCCAAGTTCCTGTCATTACCTACACGACCAACACGGGCTCAACAGCAACGCTAACCATTAATATCAGCCCTGTCGATGATACTTCCATCCTTGCAAATGACAGCGCCACAGTTGCAGAAGACACTGCAGCAACAGGCAATGTGCTTGATAATGATTCCGATATCGACAGCCCCCTTTCCGTTGTCAGCTTCACTGTGAATGGCGATACCGTTACCGCAGGCACCACTGTTTCCCTAGAAGGCGGCAGCTTAGTCATCAATGCCGATGGTTCTTACACCTTCACGCCGAATGCAAACTGGAATGGCCAAGTACCTGTCATTACCTACACGACTAACACTGGTTCAACAGCCACATTAACCATTAATGTGACCCCTGTTGATGATGCCTCTGCGTTAGCCAACGATACTAATACCGTTGATGAAGACTCGATTGCCACAGGCAACGTGCTCACCAATGACAGCGATGTGGATAATGAACTATCTGTGGTCAGCTTTACCGTAAACAACGATACCGTGACCGCGGGCACCACAGTTACTTTAGAGGATGGCAGCTTAGTCATCAATGCCGATGGCTCTTACACCTTCACGCCGAATGCAAACTGGAACGGCACAGTGCCGGTCATCACCTACACGACTAACACTGGTTCGACCGCCACATTAACGATTAAAGTAACGCCAGTCGATGATCCGACCACGGTCACTGGCGGCACCTCAGGCAATGGCGCTGAAGATGCCGCGGCCATCACTGGCACCTTAACCGCGACTGATGCCGATGGCCTGACGGACGGCACAGTGTTTACCGTCAGCGGCAATCCCGCCAACGGCACCGCCACCATTGACCCGGCAACGGGCCTGTGGAGCTATGTCCCTGTCGCAGACTACTACGGCAACGACAGCTTCACCGTTACCATCACCGATGATGATGGCAACAGTGTCACCCAAGTGATTAGCGTCACCGTGACCCCGGTCGCGGATATCGTGGCCGACACCGCCCTCACCAACGAAGACACCGCCGTTATCATTGATGTGCTCGACAACGACACCTTTGAAAACAGCGATGCCGCCGTCACCGGCGTCACCAATGGCGCCAAC
>NZ_JAKKSE010000023.1:0-73976 GCF_025653595.1 Shewanella sp. SM95 | reverse complement strand
TGGTGTGCCACCCTGGCGTTCTAGTTTTAACTGTCTCACCCATTTATCCATAGTGGACTTACCTACGTTCATCGCCTTTGCAGCTTCGATGATGCTATGGTTTTTATCGAGGACTAATTGGGCTGCTTCAAGTTTGAATTCAGCACTAAATGTTTTTCTGGTTGTCGATCTCATGTGTTCACCTAAAGTCATCTACGAGGTAATAATATCACCTCTATTTAGGTGGCCAAAATTAGTGTGCCACTACAAACTGACTTAGATTATCACTATGGAGAACTAAACTACTCCTACGAATTTGTTGAAAACTGGAGTATCGATCTGCACTACGGCTATAACGTGGGTGATGCCTTAGATGATGGTGAAGGTTTTGATAGCTACTCAGATTACTCTGTTGGCGTATCGACCGAATTGGCAGGCTTTGGGCTTTCTCTCGCTTGGTTAGGCACAGATCTCAGCGGTGACCAAAAAGTCTCTGACGGTGCATTTAAAAACTCAGATACCGTGCTTGCGAGCGTAAGCTACGCGTTCTAATTTCGCCTTAGCTTGGTCCAACTAAGACACAAAAAAGCCCTCATCATCGAGGGCTTCTTTTTAGCTGTTCAAACAGACTTGACTACCAACTGCGCATCTTATGGCCTTTCACCGCGTAGAAAAGGATGAAAAAGTAGCATGGCAACATCACAATATAACCACCCTGCATGCCCATATCTGTCGCCGAACTCATTAAGCCCCAAGACACTGGACCAAAGGCGCCACCTGCAATCCCCATGATGAGAAGCGCAGAACCTGTACTGGTCAATTTCCCCATACCAGATAAAGCTAGTGGCCACACCGCAGGCCAAACAATCGCATTAGCTAAACCAAGAAAAGCAATCATCAACAAAGTATCGGGCAGTGCCACACCGCCAAAAGGCACTAACAAAACATTAGCAATAGCGTAGGAATTATTGTCGCCAAACAAAATACCGCATGTCAGTAACAAACCCAGAATAGCCGACACCATCAAAGCCTTAGGTTGTGAAATAAAACGAGGAATTAACAGGATACCTAAAGAATAACCCAGCACCATACACACCATAGTATAGGAAGTCATAACACCGTATGACTCTATGCCTAAAGACAAAGCAAATGTACCAATGGTATCGCCAGCAATAACCTCTACAGCAACATAAACAAACAGCGCTAACACGCCAAAGGCTAAGTTAGGGTGAGATAATGCCGCTTTAAGTTGCCCTTTATCCGTATTTTCAGCAGCTTCATCTTCATTCAACAACTCTGGCAAAGGTGATTTTTTTACCGCGAGCGCTAAGATACCGATAAAAATGGCCATGCCTAAATAGGGGAATACTAAACCGTCAGCCATTTCTTCAATTTGTACTTGAGTTAGCTCAGTACCAATACGGTCTTTAAAGCTGTCTAAAATCAACGCCGAAAACACCAAAGGCGCAATCACACCCGCACCTTTATTCAAAATACCCATCACACTGACACGGGCGGCCGCAGATTCTTCAGGCCCCAAACGCACCACATAAGGGTTAACCGCAGTTTGTAACAGGGTTTGGCCTGCACCCATCACTAATTGGGCGAAAAGGAATAGGGCAAATATTTGTGTTTCCGCAGCAGGGATAAACAGTAAGCCCGCCAACATCATCACGCCCATGCCTATCGCCATACCATTCTTATAGCCGACTTTGCGAATAAGCCAAGCGGATGGCAAGGCAGTAAAGGTCACGGCAATGTAAAAAGAAAACAGGATCAACGACGCTTGAAAGGGATTGAGTTGCAATATTTGTTTCAAATAAGGCATCAAAGAACCATTCAACCAAGTGGCGAATCCGAGGATGAAAAAGAGAGCGGCCACTATGGCCATGGGGAGAAAGCTGCTTTTCTGCTGGCTTTTATCGAGTGTCATTTCCATAAACCTGCTTCTTATAGTAATTAATTATTTAGGTGATAACGGGGTTTAAATTAATACCTAAGTTCCCGAATATCCGTATCGCGACTCGTCCGCAATGGCTAATGTTATCATCCAAACGCACCATTGTTTCAGTGATGTTAAAACAAATAACACAAAAAGACAACGCTGTCATTTAATAAATTCTCGCGAATATTCCCTCGTAATCATCGATTGGCCAACTGATAAGTTATAAGTAAGTGATGACTCACATCCAGAAAATAATGTAAAAAAAGCCGCAGACACTGAGTGTGTGCGACTTATCTCAAGCGATTAAGCAAACAGACTAAATCCTGACAAAAATATTGCGGCGATACATCCAATATAAAACCAGCCACTGCACCGCAAGCAAGCTGATAACCGCAGCTAACGCTTGAGCGCTTTCAGGCAAGGCCTGCACTAAGCCGCCAAACACACTTTGAGCAATATATTTCCAATCCACTAAGCTCGACGCTAAATAAATGATGATGGCGTTGGTGCCTATCACCACAAAGAAAAAGGCGGCTTTTTGCCACTTAAGCACATCGACTAAGGCATAGAACACTGCCAGCAGAATCATGCTCCAGCCCGACGTCACCAGCACAAATGAACTGGTCCACAGCTCTTTATTAACCGGAATGATAAGATCCAACAGCCAACCTAAGGCTAAGCAAACACCACCCGCAGCGGCAAGTAATCCCACTTTAGCCCAGTCACCTTTAGGGTGGGATTTAACAATAAAGTGGCCAACAAACACACCCGCTAACGCATTGACTATGGCGGGGATAGTCGACAGTAAACCTTCAGGATCGGGTGTACGTCCCTGATAGCTTATGCCGGGGAATAACATCGAATCGACATAGGCATTGATGGATTCCGTTGGCGAAAGCACGCCCGCCTGTCCACCGGGGAAAGGCAACCAAAGTTGCATTGCGCCATAACCGAGTAAAATGCCCAAGGCGACAATAACTTGCGTTCGTAAGCTCGTATGCCACACCAGTAATGCGGCAAAGAACCATGCAAAGGCGATTCGACCTAACACACTGGCATAGCGAATTTTTTCAGGATCGGCAGGCGCGCCCGTACCCCAACCGTGATTATATAAAATGCCCAGTAGCAGCAATAAAAAGAGTCGTTTAATCCCATGCCGATACACAGGTAATCGATCCTTCATCGGTAATTTATCTAAACGTTTGGGAGATAAACCTAAGGCCACACCAGAGAGGAAAATAAACAGCGGAAAAATCAAATCGTAGAAGTGAAAACCATGCCATTGGCTATGGTGCATTTGTTCATCGCCCCATTGCCAACCTGCCCAGCCCGTTAAAATAAGCAAGCCCCCAAACAGGGCCTCACCGCCCAAAATCCAAAACATATCGAAGCCGCGCAGTGCATCCAGAGACATCAACCTAGGTTTATTCACCTTTACTGGCACAATTGCATTTGTCTGTGTCGTCCCCATGCCATCATCCTTTATTATTGTTATTAAAAGCTTTTATAAAAGTTGAGCAAAACTAATACTGTACAAAACTAATACTGTACAAAACTAATACTGTACAAAACTAATACTGTTTAAAATGAGTGCTGTACAATAAAAAAACTTAGCCCCTGTCATCAAAATACGACAAGGGCCAATTGTTACACATCACCTAAACTGCGAAAGCGATTTAAGTACGTCCCCCTATTGCCTGGCCCGCATAAATTGGCCCTGAATAGACTGCCCGTCCCGCAATGTAGTTTGCCTGCACTTTGTTCTGCGCATCGAGCAAAACAAAATCAGCCCTATGTCCCAGTGCTAAACGGCCAGCTTTATGCTCAATCCCGAGGAACTGTGCGGGATATAACGCCGCCATTCTCAAGGCTTCCGCCAAAGGTAAACCTAACAAGTTCACCGTATTATTGACCGCAGTCGCCATATCGAGCACACAACCCGCCAGCTCACCGGTCACGGCATTTAATCTGTCGCCGACTCTCAGCACTTGCGTACCGAAGAGCTCGAAGCTAGTCTCACCGTCCATACCCACAGGCGGCATAGCATCGGTGACTAACATCATTTTGCCCCTAGGTTTTGCCCGTAGTGCGACCTTTGCCGCCACGGGATGCACATGGTGACCATCGACAATCAAACCACACCAAGCAGTTTCACTCTCAATCGCCGCGCCAACCATGCCCGGCTCGCGGGAACCTAGAGGAGACATCGCATTATAAAGATGAGTAAAGCCCGTCGCGCCTGCCGCTAATGCCGCAACCACAGTATCGTAGTCGGCATTAGAATGACCCAAACACACCTTAACTCCCGAGGCGACAAGCGTGCGGATCACCTCTGGTGACACATTCTCAGGCGCAAGCGTGACCACTTTAATCCCCAGATCTTGACGACAAAATACGGCGAGTTCCGCCTCTGTGATTTCGCGAATAAAGCCCTGTGGATGCACACCTTTTTTAGGTACAGATAAATGTGGCCCTTCAAAATGCACCCCTAAAACGCCAGCGCTACCTTTGACTAAAGCCTCAGCCACGGCATCGGCCGCATTGGCCATCACGCTGACATCATCGGTGATAAGTGTGGGTAAAAATCCTGTCGTGCCAAAACGCGCATGGGCACGGCCGATAGTCTCAATACAATCAACACTCGGATTGGCATTGAATAACGCCCCACCGCCGCCGTTCACTTGTACATCGATAAAACCAGGCACCAGCGTTCCGGCTTGGCGGATTTCCTTCGCGCCAACAACCGTATCAAACGCCAGAATGTGCCCGTCTTCAACAGTCACAGGCACATCTTGATGGAAATATTCACCATCAAAAATACGCTCAGCGATCAAGGTGATTTTCATCGCAAACCTCTTTCAATAAATAACGCGGTTAGCTTAAAGCTTAAATTAGTTTAACCGCGTGGCTTAGCTGCAGCTGTTTAATCGTGCAGCCTACCTAGACCTCTTAAACTTTGCCGCTTAAAGCGTTTGGGTCACTTTTTTAAGGCCAGCAGGTTGATCGGGATCGATACCGCGGGCAATCGCAACCGCAGCCACATCGATATAGAATCGTTGTAATAACGCTAACGGAGCAACACGAGGGTGAATGTCCGTCGAGGTTTGATTCAGATGCACTAAATCGGCGCCGCGTTGGCTCACGTTTTCAATTTGTTCAATATGGCTAGCGTAAGATTCATCGCCAATACACACATCGACGATAGTGAGTTTTTTCTCAACTAAAGTGACAGGGCCGTGGAGGAACTCTGCACTACTGAACGCTTCGGCATGGATTGAACACACTTCTTTTAGCTTAAGCGCGATTTCCTTGGATACCGCATAACCTAAACCACGGCCGAGTACGACTAAGTTCTTCACGTCGGCAACGGATTCTGGCGTGAGCTGCGGCTCAGCGTCCACCGCCGTTTGCAGCGCTTGGGGTAAAGACGCTACAGCGCGAGCGAGCGATTCGCTTTGAGTCCAGGCGGCGGCGAGTTGTAAAATCGCCGACAACGTTGCGAGATAACTCTTAGTCGCAGCAACCGCTTTTTCTTCACCTGCACGTAAAGGCACAACGACATCGACAATATCTTTAATAGGTGCACTTTCATCATTCACTAAGGCAACACAGAAAGCACCGGCATTTTTTGCCATACGCGCCTGCGCCAAAATATCAGGGCTACGGCCAGATTGTGAAATCACAATGACTAACGCGCCTTCGAGTTTCAAGGTTTTACCATACACACTCGCCACTGAAGGTGCGGCGGCGAAGGTCGGTACACCCGCTTCAATTTCAAATAAGTATTTAGCGAACACTCCCGCATGATCCGATGAGCCGCGACCTACTATCATCACAAAACGAGGGGCGAAGGCGCGCAGTTTCTCACCTAACTGCTGCATGATGTCAGCGTTAGCTTCTAATTGACCCGCAATTTTTTGCGGTGCAGTGCGTGCTTCTTGTTCCATAATAGTGTTTGTCATGTCTTTTACCTTCACGTTCAAATACAGGATTTGGCTTCAGTGCCTATGTGCACTGACAACGACTTATTAAATTCTTGCTGGGCGAAATACATAGCACCGAGTTCGGGTGGTGCTAAGGTCTCTGAAATTTTGGCAACCACATCAGTACCGAGCCAAGCTTGTAGAGGCTCTGCAAGACCACCGATCATAGAAAAACGCACCGGATTTAGGCTAAATAACTTACGCGCCATTTCGCTAATATAATCAGCACCTTCTTGTACTATCGCCGTCGCGACCGCGTCACCTTCATTGGCACAATCGAGTACGCTTCTGGCTAATGCGGCGTAGCAACTTGATGATTTACCCGCTAGATTTTCGACAATGCCGAGCGCATCGGTGACGTTAAAGTAGCTCAACAGCATGTCAGTTAATCGAGTTGGTACGGCAAAGCCATCGAGTGCTAACAGCACGTGTTCCGCAGCTTTTAATCCAAGCCAAGCACCGCTGCCCTTATCGCCCAATGCAAAACCATAACCACCAATACTCAAGCTGGTATCACCAACATGGGCATAACCGCAAGAGCCAGTACCCGTGATGATCACCGCGCCATCGGCACCGCGGTGGGCACCAATACAAGCCGTATGCAAATCAGTAGTGACATACATGGCTGCAAAAGGATGCTGCCAGTTGATAACATCTTGATATAACCTAGGGACATTTACGCCAGCAAGACCAAGACCCGCCACCAGCAAGTGACTATCGCTCTCATTCATGCCCGCATCCAGCAACGCCAGGCGAGTCGATGCTTCAATGGATTCAAATGTTTGTATGAGACCATGCAGTGGATTTGCGCGTCCAGCAACACCTGTCCCTAAAACGGTACCCTCTGCGCAGTAGATGGTGGCTCGGCATTTACTACCACCTCCATCTACACCTATAAACAGTTGTTGATCTTTTGTCTGGACTAACCCCATGACACCCCTCTTCACCTATCAATGCAGCGCTACCGTTGCTTATTATTTGCCGTTAATACAGCGCTCAACTTTAGTTAACTCAATGTTACAGCAAAAATGACAGCGTTGTCATTTACTTTTTAAGGCAATTCTTCATCTAAAATAAAATTTCGGAAATCACCGACATAGAAAAACAAAAAGGCTGTATTTTATCTTTAAAATACAGCTAGATATAAAAACGATTTAGTTAACGATTAAACTTCGGCCTTTACGAATACCATCGGCAGCTATGGCACGGACCTCTATCGGTGCAGTGACCGCCTGCCCCGCTTGATAAGCTTGCCATTGGCCATTGAGGCTTCGGTATTCAAGCTTGAGCCCAGGATAGGCGATATTGGCAAACAGCTTGCCCTCACGGATCTCGGCGCCGACCGTCGGTACGCGATAATCAATCCCCGCTTTATCTAGCTTAATAAACTCTTTATGACCTAAGGTATTCGCAAGTTGTTGCCAATCCTTTGCCTGTGCATTACGCATGGCTAAGGTAAAAGCGCCCGAGCTTTGATTATATACAGCGCCTTGATATTGATAAGGCACTTCCCATGCAGCTTGATGCCAAGCACGCTCAGCCAACATCAATAAACGCGGGAACACCATGTATTCGATCGTATCGTCACTGCGAATCGACTCACTCCAAACCTGCCCTTGCAAACCAGTAAAAGGTTTGCCTTTCTCCCTTGGACCCGAGATTTTTTTACCCGCCTCATCAAGTTTTATTCTGTCGTCCGCTTCAAACGGCTGATTTTGAATATCGGTCCATTGCTCGGCATTGGCGGCCAAGTTATCAGGCATAAAGCTAAAGACTTTATGGCTATTGGTCGCGCGGCTCGCCCAGTAATAACCATGCTCTTTAGGATCGGCCTCATAGGGGAAGTCAAAGTACAATACCTCAGGATTAGAGAGCACCGTTTCCCAGCCGAGATTCGCCTGCTGATTGGCGCGCGAATGACCTTTGTGGGCTATCACATCCCAAATATTAGACTGCACCTTAGCAGGCATATTTTCAGGGCGAACATGGCTCATACCATCGCTCCATCCTGCTGCTTCAATGCCTTTTGCCGCTAACATAGTCGAAATTCGTTCAATAAAATAAGCGCCTAAGTCATCTATCGACTTAACACCTTTATCGTTATTGGCGACAAATCCTAAACACTGCGGAGATTGTTTCCAAGCTCCCGCCGTTTCATCGGCACCAATGTGGTAACGCGTCAATGGTTGACCCGCGGCTTGGTGTAACTTGGCAATTTCATCAATCACTTTATCGACAAAGTGATAAGTCGATTCCATGCATACGTTAAGCGTGTTGTCGTCGTAATATTGCACTGAAGAATAAACTGTTTTGTCGTTTGCATCGGATAACAAATATTGCTCAGCTGCAGTGGTTTTCCCTTCAGCTTGCAATTGACGAGCGCCCGCATCTAACGATTTTACCGCTGCGCTAGCTTGATTTGCCGTCTCCTGCACAGGGACAACCTGCACTTTGCCCGTGTTTTTAAGCTCTACGTCTTCAGCCTGTAATCGACGAAAACGCGCATCCATCGCTTTAATCGCGGCGCGGCTGTGACCCGGCATATCCATCGATGGGATCACTTGAATTTGACGCGCCTCGGCATATTTCACTATGTCGATATAGTCTTGTTTAGTATAGAAACCATTAACGCTCGACTCCGCAAAAGGACCACTGCCCAGTTGTGGTAACAGACAGGTATTTTCAGCAAGATCATGACAACGTTTACTACCGATGTCGGTCAGCTCAGGTAGCCCGTCGATTTCGAGTCGCCAACCTTCATCGTCAGCCATGTGTAAATGCAGTTTATTGAGCTTATAAGCCGCCATTTGGTCGAGCAAATCCAGCAACAATTGTTTGCTGTGGAAATTACGTGCCACATCAATGTGCATACCACGAAACGGATAACGTGGGCTGTCTTCAATGGTCATCGCATTCACTTTCAGCGAATTCACATCCACAAGGCTTGCTAATGATGATAAACCGTAAGAGAAGCCCGCCGCATCATTGGC
The DNA here is from genome assembly GCF_025653595.1 of Shewanella sp. SM95. Classification (NCBI taxonomy): domain Bacteria; kingdom Pseudomonadati; phylum Pseudomonadota; class Gammaproteobacteria; order Alteromonadales; family Shewanellaceae; genus Shewanella; species Shewanella sp. SM95. Next base: position 65,079 of record NZ_JAKKSE010000023.1, on the reverse strand, counting down.
AGCAATCACAATTTCAGTTGGCTGAATATCTAAGCGATAACTGCCCTCATCCCCTTTTTGGCTGGCAAATTTCACCGTAATGCCACTCGCAGATTCAGCCACACCCAGGCGAGCTAAACGTACCACCGCCGCCGCAACTTGACGCTTTTGCTCTGGGTTATCATGCTGATATTCGAGCTTAATACCACCAGCAAGGGATACTGGTGTATCGGTTGAATGGATCTTCACCTTTTGTGGCGTTGGGATAATGGTATCCACAGCCAAGGCGGCATCTTCACTCACGCTTCGATTGGCTTTAAATAATTGCGCGGCATCGGCTGGCGCGAGTTTATCCGTTTCAGTGCGTTGATATTGGGTTTTAAAATTCGTAACCCCTTCAACATACGGACGCGTCTCTAAACCCGTTTCGGCATCTTTACCCACTTGAGTGCTGGCGATAATGACGGGCTCTAATCCTTTTGCTGCGAGGTAATAGTTTGGCATAGCGTCGGTTTCAGCCAATTGCCACGGCTCACCACGGAATGTCAGTTGCATTTTCTCGCCCTTAACAAATCCCTTAAAAGCGGCCGTTGGCGTAATACGATGTAAATCGCCTTTAACGTGCGTTATCGTCAACTCACCGCTTTCAACCGATTGCACTGGGCGCATTTGGCTTAAATAAATTTCCCAATCTTGGCTGGCTAAATCCATACCGGGCACGAAATCAATTTGAGCGACAAAACAGCGACCATCGGCTTTATCTTTTAAGCACTTATCGTCTGGCACATTGGTCACAACACGATAAGTTACGACTAACGAATCCCCGAGTTGTTGTAACTGCGCTTGAGTTAATGCGTCCTGAGCTTGCTGTGTTTGAGCTACAGCCTTATCGGCTGACGCTGCGGAAGGCGTCACAGGCGCCTCGGAACAGGCCGCTAATCCTAAAGCCAGTAAAATGGCGCTTGCTGAAAGTGTTTTATTCATGATTATCCTTATCTAGCTCCAGAAATGGCTATAATCTGAAGGAAGTTACTAACGTCCGCAGTCTTTCCCCTTGGTGAAACAGTCGCTCGCTCGAGTGCGCTAAGTGCTCGCTATCGAGTGAGGCTGAACCTGAGACATTGGCAAGATCATTTAACGTGCGAGAAATCGCTTCGGTGACGCAGGTTTGCTCCTGTGCCGCATGGGAAACTTCGATGTTCATATTACTGATATTTGAGACTAAATCAGTCACTTTAGTAAGCACTAACTTAATTTCTTCTGAGCGGTTAACGCCCTGAGTTGAGAGGGCTTGGCTCGCTTGCATCACAGTGACCGTTTCGGCCACTCGGCTCTGGACCTGCTGGATCATTTTCTGTATTTCACCAGTTGCCTGTTGGGTTCGGCTCGCCAAGGTGCGCACTTCGTCGGCCACCACAGCAAACCCGCGCCCTTGTTCACCCGCCCTCGCCGCTTCAATCGCAGCATTAAGCGCCAGTAAGTTGGTTTGTTCGGCAATACTGTTGATGACTACAACGACTTCATCAATCTTTTGCGTTTCTTGCTGTAACTGTGAAACAGACAGTGCCGAGCGGGCTAATTCAGATGCCAGTTTACGAGTAATGTCTAATCCCGAATCGAACTGCCGCTGGCTGTCATCGACCGCTTTATCGGCCTGACTCGCCGCATCCGCGGTGCGTTTCGCATTAATGGCGACTTCATTGGCACTGGCGCTCAGCTGAGTTACAGCCGTCACTGCCGCCTCGGTTTCTTTTAATTGGGTTTGCACACGATCATTGTTGGTTTGCGACAGTGAACCAAGCGCTTTGGCATCGCCCAGTAATTGCCCTGAGGTTTCGTGCACTCTGGAAATCGTGCCGTGAATTTGCTCAACAAAACCATTAAATGCCTTGGCAAGCTGACCAATCTCATCCTGACTCTCAACGGGTAATCTGTGGCATAAATCGCCGTCACCGCTGGCAATTTCTTCCATAGCACGGACCACATTCCCAAGTGGATTAATCACTAAACGTTTAAGAATAATGAAGATAACAAATAAACTGCCACCGAGAATTAACAACGCCTGCAAGAAATAACCTAAGAGTAAATCTGACAACTGAGCGCGAATAGGCAACATAGAAAACTGAATAGCCAATTGGCCCGTTGGGTTACCTTGCTCAGCAAATTGAATTTCACGTTTCACTAGATACTCATCGGCCACTGTTTGAGCCTGTTGACTCTCGGCTAACACTTTACCGCGATGGTCACTCACGACAATATGATAAATCTGCGCAGATTTAAGCATCACAGATAGCACTGCACGGATCTGCTCATAGTCGTAGGTGAAGATGGGCTGCGCCATGGTCACTTGTAAATTGGCGACGGTATTTTCTTCAAACTCAGTTTCACTGGCGGCCAATTTATCGCTCGCCAACCAGTAAGATGCACCGAACAGAACGCTAACAATCATAAAAATTGCTGCCGCTAATCCAATCTGTACTTTTAAGGCTAATGTTTTCATTATTTTGCACCTTGCATACTAAAAAGATCTAACCATAATTCTGTGCGTTCTATTGGTGTTAATGGACTTAAATCAGGTGTATCAAGACGGATAATCACCCGTTGTTCAAACTTAGCCTCACGATACAGTTGCTCAATTTTAAGCTCGCGATTAAACATCTCATCAAAAGAGCCGTCGCTTACCATACTTTCAAGCCCGGCTAAAATGGCCGCAGCAAGTTCGGGGCGCTTAGGGGAAACAAAGAAATAAGCTGGCGAACGATATTGCAGCAGGATATGGCTATCGACCTTAAGTGCGGGATCGGGGTGATTTTCGAGTTCTTCGCTAATTTCCTGGGCACCGAGGGCAAGATAATCGAAACGCCCGCCTTCTAACATGGGGTATAAATTGGTGTACTGATAGCTAGTGACGACGGGTAATCCATTGACTTCTAAAATCGTGGCATCGGGCCAATAACGATTTTGCCCCGCCTTTAACAGCCTAAAATCCGCCATGGTTTTCACATTAGCAAATCGTGCCTCATCCGATTTACGGATAATCAGCAGCCGATTACCGAGTAACCCTTTAAACAATGGAATGCGCACGGGAAGCACAGTTTCTTCCAATTCTTTTGAGGTCATGCTCCAAAACACGTCGACAGTCCCAGCGAGTGCTTCTTCAACCTTGCGCTTTTGATTCATTTGAGTCGACATTTCTTGCGCTTGATAACCCGAATCCGAGCGCCGCAGTGCTTCATCAAGTAACTTTAGCAACCATTCCTGCTGTATCGCGGTGGTGATTTTTTTTGAAACCTGTGCAGACGATTTAGACACATCAGAATTTGAAGCTAAATTGTTTGTGGCTGTGTCGGTAGCAAATACAGCAAAAGAGGAAAATGCCGAAAAAAACGCTAATGCCATTATAAACAGGGGTATGCAAACCGTTCTTTTTGTCATGATGAGTGCGGTGACATGGCCAATGACACTCGACATGCCAATTGCAATGACACGCATCGCAGCCGTTAAATGAATCGCCATAAATTGTAGCCTCTTTTATTATCTGGTTTATACCAGTGAGTTTTATTTATCTATGCCGCTAACGTTCAAGTGCTGAGGTAGGCAGTTGAGTAATACCGTAAAAACATCCTAAAAAAATGGCTGGGCACTGCTTACAGTACCCAGCCCACGCTAGTTTCTGGGGAGAGACTATCAAAGACAAACGTATCGCCGCCCGACAGCAATACTCCTGCCAAACACATGATAAGGAGACCTCATCCTCTCATGCAGACCTTACAAACAACGCGTCACACAAGCAGATGACAGCGTTGTCATTATTAAAGTACACAAGAAAGAACAGGATTTCTACATTTTTTTGACAATTATTGTTATTTTTTATGAATAGACATAATTAATGCAAATTATTCAAATACTTAAAATGTTTATTTTATTTATTCAAGCTTATGTGACAACGCTGTCTTTCATTGATAACATAGCGATAACATGACAAAGATCACGGTAGCTATTGATGAATCCCATTAACACACTTGTGCCCAATAATACCCAGCCTGCTCCGCGCTTAAATCGGTATTACCTAAACCTCAGTTTGGTATTACTACTCTGTGGAGCTTGGTTATTTTGGGCGAACCATTTTCATTCGCTATTTGATCTTATCCAAGAATATGGACGCTTCGTTTTTCTAGGCATCACAGGAGCGATATTTGCAAACTCGACAGGAGCTGGCGGTGGCGTCATCTTTATTCCGGTATTTTCGAGCCTCAACTTTAGTGAGTCTCAAAGTGTCTCGACTTCATTTATGATCCAATGCTTTGGCATGACAGCAGGCGCGATTTCATGGTCACTGCATTATAAAAAGCACCACCGAGAAGATGATGCCTGGTCTGGTTTTGTAAAAGCATCATTACTTGCAGCCTTCTTTTCTGTCTTAGGTTTCTGGAGTAGCCAATTACTACGACTCAATTCGCCCTCTTCGCTACACACCAGCTTTAGCATTTTCTCGATAGTGCTTGGTATCGCCATCATTATTAGTAGCAAAAAAAGCACACAAATCACTCGCTCTATAATGCCGGTCGATTTTCTTTGGCTCGCTCTCATTGGCTATTTCGGCGGTATTATCACAGCTTGGTTATCGGTAGGCGTCGGCGAATTAGTCGTCATTTATCTCATGATAAGGGGACTATGCGCCAAAATGGCGGTCGCCACTGGCGTTGTTGTTTCTGCGATTACAGTCTGGTCGGCAAGCCCTATCCATATTTTTTCAACAAATAGCCATGCCCTCTTTGAGCTAGTTTTATTCGCAGGTCCTGGCGCCATTATCGGAGGATTACTCGCTCGTAAATTAGCGCTCTTTCTCCCTGTAAAAGTATTAAAACTCTTTTTCTCCATTTGGATCATTTTGACGGGTAGCGTCATGTTAGCGAGTTAATAGGAAACATTAAGATGAATAATTCTCCGCTAAAAAGTATCACGATTGTCGGTGGCGGTAGCACAGGCTGGATGACGGCTCTCTACTTGAGTAAGTTATATAACCACTCATCTAATATCATAGATATTAGACTTATCGAAAGTAAAGAAATTGGTATTATTGGCGTTGGCGAAGCTACCGTTCATAGTCTTCGATTCTTCTTTGCAGCTATGGGATTAGATGAAAATGAGCTACTTAGAGAAACAAACGCAACATTAAAGACCGGCATATTATTTCGTAACTGGATGAAACCAGTCGATGGTAAAATGCATGAATATTTCCATCCATTTGAGCAACAAAAACCATCTGGAAAAATTGATAATGCAAGTGCTTGGATTTTAAATAATCAGATTAATGAATCAAACAGCACTTCCTTTGCTGAAGCAACAAGCCTTTCATTTAGCTTAATGCAAAATAACTTAAGCCCTAAAACGCAATACTTGAATCAATATCAAGGTATTGTCCCCTATGGTTACCACTTAGACGCGACACTTATGGCGACCTTTTTAAAGCGCAAAGCCACCCAAGCAGGGGTAGATCATGTTGAAGCAAATGTAACGGACGTTCTGGTTAATGATGGCAACATCATAGAGGTTGTAACTGACCAAGGCTCATTCAAGAGTGACATATTTATCGACTGTACAGGCTTTAAAGGGCTTTTAATTCAAAGCCTAAAGAATGATAACTGGCAATCATTCGAAACCGAATTACCTTGCAATAAAGCCGTTGCAATGCAGCGGGAATATCTGCCTCACCAGCTACCAAGAGCCTATACGACAGCAACAGCACTTAGTCATGGTTGGGCTTGGGAAATTGACCTAACGAATCGTCAAGGAACGGGTTATGTCTACGATGGACATAGTCTAACGAGGGAGCAAGCTGAGGCTGAATTAAAAGCTTATCTTGGCGATGAACAAGAGATCATAAGAACTGTTCACTTAGATATGAAGATAGGTTGTAGACGTGAATTTTGGGTTGGAAATTGTATTGCAATGGGGCTCGCAGGTGGATTTATTGAACCCTTAGAATCGACAGGCTTGCATCTTATAAACTTAGGAGCAAGATTGCTAGCGACGCATTTAACTTCATCTAATCCCTCCCAAGCGATAAGGACGTCATATAATATCGCAATGAACGGATTGTATACCGATCTTAGACAATTTATCGTACTTCATTACTGTTTAACTGATAGAGATGATAATGAATTCTGGCAAAAAGCTGCACAAAGCTCAGCATTCATACCTGCTCTAGAACAAAAAATGACACTATGGAAAGACAAGGTTTGTGAGTATGTCGATCTTGCCAATGGATATAGTTCAGTTTTTACAGATGAGAATTATCGCTACGTACTTTATGGTATGCAGCATATTCCTGAAATCCATATACCTTGTCCAAAAAATGAAATATCAAGAATACTCGACAACTTAAAAACACAACAGTTTAGAGCAAAAGAGCAATCTTTATCACATCAAGAATTCTTAGCGAAAATTAAAAATATTTAAAATCATAAAGAGCAAGATTAAAAATCTTGCTCTACTTACCATTTAATTCAACCATTAATTAAGTTGGATGCCATACAACTTAATACGTTCAATTAACTCTCTATGGGGTAATAATTGCGATTTGAGTAATGTAACCTGCTTGCCTAATTTCTCGGTCATTACCGTGAAAAGCCTTTCCTCTTCATCATTTAATTTCCTCTCTAATTTTGACTCAAAGTCTGAGCCATAGAGTACATATAAATAATTTTCTAAATTGAAAAATTCTAGCGTAGAAGTAAAGTCATAGGCAGTCGGTATGTGATAGCGCCACAATTCTAAATGTTCTTTTAATGTGTCTGGAATACTTATTTCATTTTTATTATCAACCCAAAATGGCGTATCCATTCGTTTGGCTATGACATAATGAAGTTTAATAAAATCAATCACCCGATTCCAAGCATTCAATACTCGCTGATTATAACGATTAGCCACGAGTGGCATAACGTCAGTATTAGCAGGAAAACATTCAGCTAACATTCTGGCTGTCGCATCAAACATAAGCAGACCAGTCGCTTCTAAAGGTTCAACAAAACCACTCGACAAACCAATCGCAACACAGTTACCTTGCCACGATTTCTCTCTATACCCCACCTTCATCGGTATGTGTCGAAACGAGACTTGTTCTGCTTTACCAAGATATTCCCGCAATACACTCTCAGCTTGCTCTATTGATGAATATTGACTGGAATACACATAACCAACACCACGACGTTCAGACAAACCGATATCCCATATCCAGCCAGCCTCTTGTGCTGTTGATTTAGTGAAACAAGGGATAGGCGTATATTTATCTTCATAAGGAAGCTGCACAACTAATGCTGAGTCGACAAACAAAATGTCACTCTTATCAACGAAGGGAACGTTACATGCGCTGCCAATGAGTTGAGCACTAAATCCAGTACAATCAACATACAAGTCCGCATTCAATACACCAGCATTATCAGTATGTAACTCTAAGATATGTCCCTGAGCGTCTATTTTTGTATCAATGACTTCTGCAAGAAGATGTTTAACGCCTAACTGTTCAACACCAAATTTGGTCAACATCTTGGTAAACTTTGCAGCATCGAGATGATACGCGTAATGCATAGCACCTCGATATTGAGGCTGTGTCATCACTTTAGGTCCAAGTCCCGCATCAATCAAATGACCTTGAACTGACACAAGATCAGCGTAGCGGCCTCTATCTGAAAGAGATTTATTAAGCCACGTTGAAGTAACGTCTTTAAAGTAGGGATAATCAAATAAATGGTGATAGTACTCCCCTGAATTGGGTTTATTCCAATCAATGAATTTAACACTCTGCTTAAATGTTACATCACAGCAACGAATAAACTCATCTTCTCGAATACCAAAATACTTTAATGTTTCGCGTAACATAGGCACTGTCCCTTCACCAACGCCTATAGTAGGAATGTTCGGGGACTCAACTAACATAACTTGTATTTTAGGTGTTCTAGCATTCAACTTTTTAGCTAAATGACAGGCAGAAATCCAACCTGCAGTTCCGCCACCAACAATGACGACACTCTTTATATTTTTTATTGAAGTCATGACCTATGCCTGCTGATTACTTAAACGCTCAACTCGATTTCTTCTTTCGCTAGGCGATTAATTTGATGTAATGAGTTCAAATGGCTGTAAATTGGCGCTAAAAGGCCTCGTTGCTTGATATCTAAGAACTCATCTGAGCTGAGTTGATTTAACTTAGCTTCATCGATGAAATAGATACCATTTATGCCGCGTTTTTCGCCTTTGATGTCAACAGTAAGACTTTGGGGAGAAAATAATTCTTTTTGAGCAAAAAATGCAATAATTGCCTTACTCATTTGCTCTTGTTCGAAGTTTTTTATAATACTGTCTTTACGCAATCTTAAAAACGCAGTTTCCTCTCCTCCTTCAAACAATGCATTTCCCTTATCAGTGCTCACATGAGCGCTTTCTTCTCGTATCCCCACCCATACTTTATCCTGCTGTTCAGTACTCAACATTAAACCAAACGGATAGTTTTTAAGTATATTTGGAATATACAGCCCTAACCATTTGCCATCTTTTTGCTTCAAATTCTGTCCAGGTTTTAATCCAAGCATAATTACGGACTGATATTCTCCTGTTTCACTATTTTTAACAAAAACAACAGGAGCATCTACAGCAGCAAAGGCAAACTCATAAATTGAAATGGGTAGTAAGTGTTGCGCAGCAACATGTTCATAAGTGGTAGGAGTCACTTTCAGGTGCGCATGTTTTGCTGAGTCAAGTGGGGTGATTGAATTAGTCATATGAGCTCCTTGAGGGCTTCTTCTGATTGAATATTATTGAGATATGAAAAAGGGAGCAAGCTCCCTTTTTCATTTATACCTGAGTTAAACCGAGATTAGAATCGTACGCTAGCGCCTAATGTAATTCGGCGGGCCATGTTGTATTCAAATACAGGGAAGCCATCCGTAAAACCACTTAGATTAGATTGGAACTGATTGTTACCAAACTGACGTGAACCTTCTTCTAACAGGTTATTACCATCAAGTTTAATATCCATATAATCAGTAACATGCCAAATTGCACTCAAATCCAAACTACCAAATGCATCGTGTAAACGATTACCGTATGAACCAGTTTCACGGATCATATATTCACTACGCCAGTTATATGCTAAACGAACTTGGAACAAATCGTTTTCAAAATAACCAGTTAAGTTATATGAGTGCTTTGAACTATCGCTTAAGAACGGGTTGCGATCTGTATATGTATTTGGGCTAGTTTCACTATCAGTATAAGTGTAGTTAACAATTGAGCCAAAGCCGTTCCCAAAGTCTTGTTGATATTGCAGCTCTAAACCTTGGATTGTCGCAGATTCGCCATTGGCTTTCTCTTGCACAGTCCAACCACCAGCAACTTCATCAGGTTTTAACGTGCCAGTAAATGGGATATCGGCGCTATCTGCATGGTACTCACTAAAGGTTACGAAGTTTTTAACATCCTTCATAAATAAAGCCGCAGAAAGTAATGACTCTTCATTGAAATACCATTCAATGCCTAAGTCTATTTGATTAGCAATAAATGGTTTTAACCCGATATTGCCAACAACCCATTTTTGGTTATTAGGCACATCATCATTTGCACCTAAAACGTTAGGGTTAACATACATGTCATCATACTGTGGACGAGCCATAACTCGAGCCGCTGATGCGCGCAATATGAGATCTGGTGCTAAGTCGAATGCTACGTTTAAGCTTGGTAACCATTCCCCATAATTAGCTGAAGCATCGGTTTTCTTACCATCAACATAGTACGTTGAGGTCGCTTCAGTACCCGCATAACGCACACCAAAGTTACCGCGTACACCTTCTGATGCAAAGTTAGCCATCACATAAGCAGCATAGTTATCTTCATCAATTTCACGGTATGAACCAAAATCTTCAGTCTCACCGATGATGCTCGATTTAGCCCAATCTTTTAGTGCATCTGGATCAAAACGAATAATATCGTATTCACTTGTTCCTACAGCAAAAGTACCAGTATTTAAGCCTGCTGTTGATATGACGGGATTAAAGTCATCGGCTTGTACAAAGTCAAAACGGCGACTCGTTGTATTATGCTTCGCATATTTCAGACCCGTTTTAATGGCATTAACCACACCTAGATCTACATCAAACTTAATATCTGCTTGAATATAAGTTTCATCATCTGTTTTTGGTGTTTTATTAAAGTTACTGCCAGTACCCATTGCAAGCGAACCTGGATCATAAGTGGCTGTATCAAAACCATTTAAATCCCAAGTTTGATGACCATTGGTAAAGTCATAAGTCGCACCATTTAATGCTGTACCACCCAGACCATCTTCAACAACCATTTCAAAATCGGTACCACCAGTAGAACTTGTATCACCGATTTGAGTCGTAAACTGGTATCCATCACCGCTATATTCCATCTTCAAGTCGAAAACTTGAGACTTCATTGTCGCTTCACGAGGGCGAGCTTGCCAATATGCTAAGTTAACAGGGCCTGCAACTTGAGAACCTGACTGTGATGCATCTGGCTTATCACCACCACATAAACCGCAGCCACCAATCCATTCCGTGTTATCCCAAGCACCAGAACCTGGAGCGCCTGACCATGAAGTGTCAGCTTGCGTAAACCATAATGCGTAGTTGGTGTTGTCCGCGGCCATTTGCATGTCCATCGCGTTAAACACAAAGTTTAATGAATCAGACGGGGCATACTGGAATGTTGCAGCAATAGCTGAACGTTCGCGCTCTTGTTCAAATGCGACAGGGCCAGCACCCCATTCCCAAAAAGCTTCATCACCTTGACGCTGCAAGCTACGATTTTGCATAACGCCAGAAACTAATACACCAAAAGTTTCATCATCATTCTTCCAGCTACCTAAGCCTGAAAATTGTGGATCTGTTTCACCCGAATCGCTTTGATATTGAGCTTCAGCAGAAGCAAAGAAAGTCATTGAATCCATATCCAATGGCTTACGGGTATTAACTACAACAGTACCACCCACACCACCTTCAGCTAAGTCCGCTTGAGATGATTTATAGACTTCTAAGTTACCAACTAATTCAGATGGTAATAATTCATAGTTAAATGAACGTTTTGCAGGCTCAAGAACAAACCAACCTGTTGAAGCTACGTTTTGTCCATTCAGAGTTGTCAAAGTCAGATCTTGACCCGCACCACGAATTGAAACACCCGCGCCTTCACCAAATTGACGCTGGATCGTGACACCAGGAATACGTTGCAGAGATTCTGCAACGTTTTTATCCGGAAATTTGCCAATGTCTTCAGCAGTAATCGCATCCACAGTACTGTCTGAGAAGCGTTTAGCATTTAAGTTAGCTTGCTGGGAAGCGCGAATACCGCGAACTTCAATTTTTTCAATATTTTCAGGTGCTGCGGTGGTTGCCACGGCGTCTGCAGCAACAGCGCTGATGGATACAGCACTGCCGAGTAGGATAGCAATATTTGTAGCTAGTACAGTTTTCTTAAAGGTTGATGGTCGCATCTCGTTTCCCTTCCATAACTTTATTATCGTTTTAGTATTCATAACCATTCCCTGAGGAATGACAACGCTGTCATGTCTAGTGCAAACATTACACAATAATTAACAGCCTTGCCACAACAAAATAACGATGGAAGCAAAAAAATGTCATAAAGCAGAATGTTGAATCAGTATTTTTATTAAAAATCATTATAAAACATGAGCTTTAATATTATGACGTAAACTTACAACTCCAAGCATAATTGTAACAATGATAAATTAACGCCAATTTGTAACAATTCAGGATTGCTAAGCACATCAAAAGCTCGCACTATAAGATGTATAAGTCAGAAAAAACTGATAAAAAATGTAAGCTTGTAAATTGCTGGTAAAGAATTTACGTTCATAGAACAGTTAAACCCCTCGCGACCTTAGACAAAGAGTTTTTACATCAATGAAAGTCACTATCAACGACGTAGCTAAATATGCTGGAGTGTCTATCAAGACAGTATCCCGTGTAACCAATAACGAACCTTCAGTGAAGCAGGCCACCGTTGACAAAGTGAACGAGGCGATAAAAGCACTTAACTACCAACCTAATTTAGCGGCAAGAAATCTAGCAGGAACTAAATCCTATGCTATTGGTTTTATTTACGATAACCCAAACGCTTACTATATTATTGATATGCAAAATGGGATCTTGTCAGCCTGTAAAGACAAGGGCTATGAACTTGTCATCCACCCTTGCAATGCCAAATCAGAGACCATATGTGATGAGCTTACAGCACTAGTCAAATATTCTAGGCTCGCAGGATTAGTACTAACACCTCCCTTGTCAGAAGATCCTAAAGTACTCAAAGCACTCACTGAAATTGATGCTAACTATGTGCGCATTATTGCGGGAGAAAAAGACAACGATCAGAATGGATTGACTATTTTAGTCAACGATAAATTCGGTGCAGTTCAAATCACCCAGCATCTGATTGATTTAGGCCACAAGCATATCGCTTTTTTAAGCGGAGATTTACACCATGAATCCACCAAAGAGCGATTACTTGGTTTTAAACAGGCATTAACAATAAATAACCTAAAGCTGAATGAAAACTACATAATTGAAGGGAAGTACTCATTTGAGTCCGGTGTTGATGGCGCTAACAAGCTCATCAAACTAAAAAATCGCCCGACGGCGATTGTTGCTTGTAACGATGAAATTGCCGCTGGTGCACTTTTTGCGGCTCGTTTAGCGGGTTTAGACATACCCGTTGATTTATCAATTGTCGGTTTCGAAGATAGCCCATTCTCACGTCAAACCTGGCCTAAACTTACCACAGTACATCAGCCAAACGCAGAAATAGCTCAGGTTGCTACTGAATTATTAATAGCAAAACGTCGCGAGCAAGATGCCATATATTCTAGAACCTTTACTCCTGAACCTATCATTCGTGACTCGTCGGCAATTCCTAAACAATAAAAAAAGAGAGCATATATGCTCTCTTTCTATCTCATAAATCACATAGAAATCAATGTAATTTGAGCTTCGGACGCTGCCACTTCAATAACTTTTGTGCCACTCGATACACAATTGCCGAAAACCAACCATAAAGGCTGGCTAAATGCCTCTGATACAAAGAGATATACATCAATCTTGCTATATGGCCTTCAACAAAGAAAGTGCCAGAGCGTAGGTTCCCCATTAAATTGCCTACCGCAGAGAAGCGGCTTAAAGAAACTAATGAGCCGTAATCTTTATAAATAAAGGCCTTTTCAGGCTTACCTTGTAATCGATTAACGATATTATCAAACAAGGTATCAGCCATCTGAGCTGCTGCTTGCGCCCTTGGTGGAACAGGCTGGCCAGAACTTTGGATTAATAGAGCGCAATCGCCAAGGGCGTAGATATCTTGATGACCTTTCACTCGCATACAATCATCAACTTCTACCTGATTTCGCGGAGTAATGGGCAGTTTTGCAAAATGCTGAAATGCTTTTGGTCCTTTGACACCGGCAGCCCATACTTTTAAGCCTGCTTTAATCACATCGCCATCTTGGGTAATGAAACCATCACGAGTCACTTCTTTAACTTGAACACCGATATGTAAACGTATACCAATCTGATCAAGAACAGCCTGAGCCCTAGCGCTTACACGCTCTGGTAATTGAGGAAGGATTTTTGGGGACGCTTCAATCAAATGCACATCAAGATGATGCTTAGCGATATTCAGATAGCCGTACTCTTTAACAGACTCAATGACATGATGAAGCTCTGCTGCCAATTCAACCCCTGTCGCACCCGCACCGACAATACCAATGCTGACTCTTTCTTGCGTTTCGTTTAATTGAAGTAAAGCGTCGAGTAATTTATGATGAAATAAATTGGCATTTTCAAGGCTGTCTAAGAAAATACAATGCTCATCAGCACCTAATGTATTGAAACTATTAGAAACTCCACCCAATGCAAGCACTAAAAAATCATAATCGATTTGTCGCTGCTCTAAGAGCAACTCGCCTTCATCATTATAGACTGCGGCTAACTGAATCGATTTAGCATCCGGCTCACACTGCTCTATCTCACCACGAATATAGCGATAACCGTTTTTAAGTCCATGATCGCGATAGAGTAAACCTTCAATAGATTGATCTATCACACCAACAGCGACTTCGTGTAATTTAGGCTTCCATATATGAATAGGACTTTTATCAATTAAGCACACATCGACGACATCACTACCGCCCCATTTACGGCCCAACTTCGATGCAAGCGCTAAACCAGCAGCACCACCACCCACGATCACTATTCTTTTTGTAGCCAAAATGACAACCTCATAAAACTCATTTGCGAGGCTAAGTTATACCATGTTACAGATAAGAGATAACTACATTAGTTGAGTAAAACAGGCGATTTTCCATTAAAGATATTTCAGAAACCCAGCAGTACTATTTAGTTTTTCCATATGCTTAGGCAACAAAAAAGGGCCACTAGGCCCTTTAGAATCGTTCGTAAGCAGTTTATACCGCTTCTTCGTTTTCTTCACCCGTTCGAATACGGATAACACGTTCAACATCAGTGACAAAAATTTTACCATCACCAATTTTGCCTGTGCGGGCCGTTTCAACAATGACATCAATTGCTTGGTCGAGCAGATCGTCTTGGATCACTAACTCTATTTTTACTTTTGGCAGAAAATCCACCATATATTCGGCACCACGATACAACTCTGTATGCCCTTTCTGACGACCAAAACCCTTAACCTCCAGTACCGTCATCCCAGTGATACCAATTTCTGCAAGTGATTCGCGCACATCATCTAACTTAAATGGCTTAATAATGGCTTCAACTTTTTTCATTAAAAATTCCTCATCCCTTGCAATAACATAAACAAACAGAATAACACTAGCTTACACGGGGTTACGTTAATATTGAAGTGAATGTAGTGCTTTACTCATAAAACACAGTTTCTATAAAATCGCTTTTAGCACATAAAAGTCTAAAAAAAGTACTATGAATATTGCCTCTGATTTTATACTTACATTCTAGCCAGCACTAACTCGCTCGCGGGATGCAAGCGAAAAATAACAAGGATCTGTTATGAACTCCCATCGAAAAGGCTTTAGCCTGATAGAACTTATCACTACGATATCAATTTCAACAATCTTGTTAACAGTTGGAGCTCCTTCCTTGGCCGAGCTCAGCGATCAGATAAGAGCTGATACCAATATTAAAACTATCCAGCAGACACTTCAATTTGCGCGAAATACAGCTGTTAGTTATGGTTATAGGGTCACAGTATGCCCACTCGTAAATGGGAAATGTACTCAAGATTGGCAAAAGGGATTAACAATTTTCATTGATACAGGTGTAGTCGAAAGCTTCGATGCTAACGATAAAATTATTAGGGTCATTGATGAATTCGATTCGAAAGATTTTTTAACATACAATAAAAGTTCGATAAAATTTCAACCTGATGGGTTAGCTTCTGGAAGTAATGGTACTTTCAAGTATTGCCCACGAACAATTGATAGCAAAAATTCCCGTGCAATCGTTGTTAATCAGGCGGGTAGAGTTCGCCTTTCTACCGCAAAGAATATCAATTGCGATTAAATTTAAATATATACTCCCTATTATAATTTAATTATATAAAAGCAAGAAAATCAATTTATTGGGTATATTGAAAATATAGAATAGATACTGACCATTAGAGTCTCCTCGCATATACTTAGCTAAGTTTTAACGAGGATAGCTACATGTTAATTATTTCAAGAGGATTTACCTTAGTCGAACTGATGGTCACAATTGCCGTAGCAGCAATCCTACTAGCCATAGGGGTTCCATCACTTACGTCGCTATACGAAGGGACACGCAGCGCTAATGAAATACGAAAAATTAGTGATGTGTTTGCTTTTGCAAGAAACCAAGCTGTCAACTATGGCGCAACAGTAACAGTCTGCCCATACGCGGCATCACCATGCGGCACAGACTGGAATAAGGGGTTCAGTGTATATATTGACAATGGAGGTGCCAAGAATGTATTGAAAGTGATAGATAGTTTCAATACACACGATGTAATTTCCCTATTAGGGCCCGCCGATAAAAAAATTGATTTTACACCCGATGGTTTAGTCTCAGTTGAAACATCAATTATCTATTGTTCAAATGGGCAAAGTGACAATTCTAAAAGCATCAACATTAGCACTTCAGGTTTAATAAAAGAGGGCGCAGATGGGAAAAGCTGCACATAAACTATGGGAGACTAAATCTACCGTTCACTACCCTAAAATAATATTATCCTTAAATCGTTCGTTGTTAACATTTAAAAATACATGCTGATGTTTATCTAGGTGTTAACTTATCCAAAACTTGCGCCTTAGTATTAGTAAATTCAGCGTTTAATGCGACACACTCCTCAACACTATAGATGTAATATTTCGATCCATCATTTGATTGGCGAGTAGTACCAACAAGGCTAGCCATTCTCACATTCATTTCACTACTCTTCCAATGATAGAAGGCAATCTCAGCACTTTTCTTTGATGTAATGTAGCATTTGAAGTCTTGTTCGCTGACTGTTGCTCCAGAGTCAGCCCAAACTAAACTTGGTAAGAAAGCCACCGTTATAAAGAGGTTTATTAATTTCATTTCCAGCACTCCGCACTCGGACCTTTTGCCCCTGTATCTGATATTGTTAAAGGAGAGCACGAGGCATCACGGCTAGCCTGAACCCCTTGAGCAACTGCCTTAATCGTAAAGCTTGATGCACCACTTGATGATACAGAGTAATGTTTGTGTTCAGTGATATAAGGGTTGGCCCCTACAAGTTTTGTTAAATCAGTAGCATATTTTTTATTATCGAGATAATACTGTTCCTGCAAGTTTGCTATACGCATCAAAGCAGCTAACCCTTCTGATCTTGCACTCTGAGCAATGTACTGCGTATAAGAAGGGTATGCAATCGATGCCAAAATACCAATGATCACGACGGCGATCATCACCTCTATCAGGGTAAAACCTTTAAGTTGAACCTTCATAAATTAATAACTCATTCATTTATATGATAATAAATTTTATTAACACCTAACCCAGAAGCAACGTTGATTGTACCTGTATAATCCCCATTTTCATTTTTCTCACCTTTACCAACTCCAATAATATAGATATAGGGATCTTTACCTGATTCAGGTGCAGGAATAACAATCTGCGGTGTATCCGGTACACGTTCACCCAGTTCATAATATAATTGAGAAAAGGATCTCGTTCCTTTGTGCAGATCGAACGGATATAATTTGCCAGAACCAGACACCAAACACACGTTATCGGCAACCGAGTCTGCAGGGGGAGAATAAGAAGTGAAATAAACTTTGCCTTGGACAATCAAGGCAGCTGTTAAACTCTTTTCACCTAGACCACTAAAATCATAGAACCAGCCGAGTTTTTTACCGAAACTTATGTTATCGGCTTCAGACGCAGGTGCATTAGAAGTCACATCATAGAGATCATTGATTGTGATCGCCTCGGGAACATCACCGCCAGTAAAACTCTTAGTCACCACATTACGATCTTGCAATGTAAAAAACATATCATTGATATCAGTAGATGATGGGTGGGGTCGCGTTCCACTTCCGATCACCACCGCATCATAGGGAACATTTTGATAAGTTTTAGTCGTAGTAGTACCACTCTCTGTTGTCACCTTAACTTCGGATAAATTAGTAAACATCGTTTGTGCTACAACAGGTTCTGCATAAAAACGACGATTATTACTATCAGTACCACCTAAAGAAGCAAATTTAAATGCACTCCAACTCGACTTACTTGCACTTGGAAGATCAATGCGCCAGACATTTGCACCGACATCGGAGGCATAAATCCTATCTGTATACCCATCATTATTACTATCAAGTACGGCGACTGAGTTTGGAATGCTATCCTGAATACCCGAAAGTACTGTTGCACCCGATGCAGAGCCACCAAATGAATGAATCAAAGTTCCCTTCTCTGCATCGACAATATAAACCGCACGACCGACCGGAGAAGATGAAGGAGTTGCATCAAAACTAACATCGTAGCCACCACCAAAAATGAGTACAGGCTTTTCATAACCAACGATTTTCGTCACTATAGGCTCAGACCATGTTTGTCCAAGATCAGAAAAACCATCCGTTGATGGATTAATAGTCCACATTAGAGAAGGGCTATCAGGGTTTGTCACATTGAGGGCATAATAAGACGAGCCACCTCGACGCATCCCCATATAGACCCATGCTTTAATCACTTTACCCTCAGCATCAGTTTCTGTGTAAGCAACTGGAGATGAATCCATTCCGTATACTGTGTGTACACCTGATGGATCATTACTTCTCAGTTCTGTTAAATTAGGCAATAACTCATAGGGAATAAAGCCCCAAGTCTCTGATACAGATTCGCCCGCATCTTTAAACATATGCACAACACCTTGATTAGTGCCAAGCATGATACGAATATCAGTCGCGCTTTTTGTGCCGAAATTGAGTGCAAGTGGCTTAGAATGAAGAGGATCACCCATAGCATCATTACGTTTATCTGTCGTACTACCATCTTTATTATCGTCGTCGACATCTATCCCATTAAGCCAATTTAACGTATTAGCAAGCTCATCTACGCTAGTTCTCATATAGCTAGCTAGCGCAGCATCACCGCCTGCTGCAGTTTGTGCATTAGCAAGTGTTAAAGGCGTTAAACTGGAGGACCCATTTAAGTTACTTACAATATTCCTAACTTCTTGCTTTCTGATTTGTGCCGCGACTCCGCCGACTTCAACTTTATTTCCATCCTTTTGCGCAACACAATCCGACCATATAGTACAGGCACCATCTTTAATATTGCCGTTATCTGCTATAGCTGCATTCCCTTTACTATCAACCAATGTTCCATCTGCGGTTACTTTTAATTTTTTTAAATTACCGCTCCAACGAGGTCCTTTGCCTGGGAGAAACATAGCGTAATAAGCGGCATCAAATGTCTGAGTCCTATCAAAATTATTACTAGCAATACTTGGAGATGTAAAACTTGAATCAATATTCAAAATATTTGATAACGCATCATTAAGTGCATTCTGTAGTTCAAGACTGTTTTGAGCAGCAAAATATAAACCACCACCTCTTTTAGCCGTCTCAGCAAGTAAAGGTGCGGCATCTTCTGCACCTTCACTAAAACCAATAGTATAAGTACGAACATTCTGCATTTGTTCAGTATTTGAACTGTCCAACTTGTTAATTAAGTCGTTATTAAACATATAACTAGCTAATGCGGGCAAATAGCTTGCTGTATCTAGATTTTTAGAAAATGAAGAGTAATCCCCTTCCTTACTTCCAGTGGCAGTTAAACTAATAACGTCATTATTCGCATTTTTATCAACTGTTGGAGAGCCATCAGTGACATAGATAACATAAGCAATATCCGTACATACTTTAAATGGACTTGCGTAGTTACCACTCTTCTCCACTAAGCTGTCATACGGTGGTTTATTTCCAACATAAGAGCCATAATCTGTATCACTATGACCATATTTAACGCCCTTACCGGCAAAATAACGGTAAGCTTCATACATAGTCTCACATAGTGGTGTATTTGTTTTTGCCAGCAAATTATCAATAGTAGTTAATAAACTCGCACGCGTACTATCCGTCATCTGAGTAATGCCAGATACAATTCGACCACCGTCTCGATTACCTTCATTTGGATAATTATAATTAAATACAGCAAGTCCAAAATCCACTGTTGGAGTTGAACTAATAATATTAGAAATCGCTTTCTTCGCAATTTCTAGTCTTGAAACTTTTACCGTTGGTAATTTTCCCGCTTTAGATAATCCGTACCATCTTAGGTAATTATCAGTGTACAAGGTAATAGGTTGTCCAACACCAAAGTCAGTATTATTGGCTGCGGCTAAAGCATTGCTCCAGGTTGTTCCTGGTAGTGAGGAAGTAAAATATGGATACGCTTTCTTTTTACTACCTGACCCCGTTGTTACCCCGTTAGCAGGAAATCCATTAGGATATGATGATGAATTACTCGGATTTATTTGAGAAATATCTTCCCAACAATCAATTACTTTTATTGCTGTACCGTTTGTTTCAGGTAGTTCTTTCCAAACACCAGTAGTACCACTTGATGTGAACTCTCTTATATACCCAGTAAAACGACCAAACTCTGCTAATGCAGCTTTGCTTTGACTACATCCATTTAAACTAGCTTTAAAATTACGCTTATCAGAGCTAGTATCAGGGGTGGGTAATCCTCCACCGCCAACAGCATAATAAATAAGAGTATCACTATACCCAGAACCACTTACGGCTGGGTAGTCATAGTTAGGGTCATAATCTACAACCTGAGTAATTTCTTCAGTCGACATACTTCCTGAGTTATCAAATATAACGAGCACTTTAGGTCTTGCGCCCGTTCGAGTTGTTGATTCTTTTACATATAACTCAGTATCGTCACTAAAGGAGAAAGCCGACACAAAAGTCAGCGCAAGTAGTATAGAACAAGCCAGCTTTTTAATAATCATATCTAACTCCCAGTTAAAACTTCTTGCTCCACACCTGCGACAACAGTGAGTTGGCCCAGTTTATCTCTACCAAATTCTGCTGTACTACTAATCTCAACACGCCGACAGCTGATTAAATTACCACTATTTGGCCTTGTACTCCGCTGGCATCCAACATCTTTTGCACTAATGACAACATTACCTGCAGCATCAACTTCATAAGGAATTGGCGTTAACGTTTGGTTAGAACCAAATTCAACCACAGATGAAATCTCAGATAGTTTGGCTAAGCTAGCACCTTTATTGGCTTCGATTGCCGCCTCTAAGCCACCATCAGCAACAGACTTAGCCTCTATACGTTCTGATCCTGCTCCAGACATACGCATAGATTGGGTCGAATTAACAGCCAAAGCGACACCAATAATAGTCATAAGCAACAATATGATAAGTGCAAAAAATAATACAATTCCTTTTTGCTTTTTCATCTTACCAACCTTCTAATTTCTAATTAACACTGGATTAGCAAGCACCATAGTCGTCGAAACTATCTTGCGTCGATAATGATCATTCAAATTTTTAATTTCCTTATCGCCCAGAGTATAAGTAGTTTCATTGGTGTAACTTTTATCTTCATCAATAGCACGAACCAACAAGAAAACCCTTAAGGCAACAAGCCTTTGAAATAATTCGTTGTCCCACATTAATGTGGTTACATTTTCTGCAGGCATAAAACTATCGGCGGTATCATCTCCATTACTATCAAAACCATAAAGAATACGCATATTCTCAATGCCTTCAACTAACTGCTCTTCGTTATTCATGCCATTATTCTTGGTTAATGTTTTTCGGCGTAGAACAGGTACAGAACCATCATTTTTAATAAAATAAATATGATGCTGATATTCCCAAAAACGAGAATTTTCGAGTACTGGATTGGGAGGATTACCGCCTTTAAACATCACAGCTTCACTCGAAGTTGCAGCCATATAAAAACGCTCGCCATTGGGATTAGTCACTGGTGGGCCAACTAATCTTTTAATTTGAATGACATCCGTATTCTGATTCACACCTGATAAGCAACTTAATGTATCCCCACTCTCGCCCTCTTCATATCCCCATAGACGCCTAAAGTGTGCAGGTTCAGCATTAGGTAAAGTACCGTTATTTACACCTGCACCAATACAATCATTTGCAACACCATCCCTCAAGGTCATATTGGTTCCAAGTACAAAATCAGTTCCCGTTATGTCCCCCATAAAACCTAACTGACTAATGTCTCTTTCCATGAGCGACAAAGCTATTCGTCCATTTTCTTGCAATTGGTTAAACTGGCTCGTTGTGATCACATTGGAAGAAGACATACTAAACATGCCAAAAAGCCCAAGAGTGAGAAATAAGCCAATGACCATAGAGACCATTAGCTCAACCAGCGACATCCCTTTCTCACAGTTTTTTAAATTATCCATACATAGTTAACCTAAATAATCATTGTCGAAAGAATAAAAAGCCGCCTACGCGTACCAATATCTTCTCCACATTCACTCCCAGAATAACTTGTACCCGCGCCCTCTCGGATCCCTCTCCACGCAATTGCGACCGTTACAGTTGAACCATCTACATTAATGCATGCTGTTGGAGATTCTAACCCACCAACATTCTGGCTATCCATAACTTCAGCAGCCCCCATAAAACTCTGTTCCCACTGGTAAAGATCCCAAGCTTCAGTCTCTTCTGGAGTACATATACTCACTGCGCCAACAGCAACGTCACAAACATTACCGGGTTTACCCAGAGAGCCTGTATACTCACCATCGTAATTGACCAGTTGTGTTCTATTAAGCTTCATCCGGTTGATAATATCATTTGCATAATAGGAGGCTTGAGTTTGCTGAAAGGATTCAAAGCTGCCACGCTTTGCAACAATATGCAGATTAAAAATACCAATTAAGCCAATGACTAAGATCACTAACGCAACAAGCACTTCAATTAATGAGAAGCCCCGTTGAAATCCCCTTTGTGTCAACCTTTCGATTTTAGCCATAATTTTGACAAGCTTTTCAGCTATTTACCTTTAAAAATCTTAGTATTACGATAAAAATTACCAACAGTTAATAATAGATGAGTAAAATGTAAGTAGCCAGTAACATTAGCACATAAGCATTGACATCATTATGCTTTGAATGAATTTGAGACAATAAAAAAGAGGCTTATAGCCTCTTTTTTATTGACGATTAAACAGTACACAGATTTAACGTAATTCGGCTGGCACAGCAAAAACAGTGTCTTCTTTACGCCCTTCAACTTCAGTCACAACACTAGGGGCAAGTTTAGCGATTGCTTGAACCACTTGTTGGACTAGGACCTCGGGGGCTGAAGCTCCTGCGGTGACGGCTACACGTGTAACATTATCAAACCAACTAGACTCAACATCATCTGCAGTATCCACCAGATAAGACTGGGTTCCTGTTTTCAATGCTAGCTCGCGTAAACGATTAGAGTTAGAGCTGTTCTTTGAGCCAACAACAATCAACAAATCAACGTCTGCAGATAAATTGCGTACCGCATCTTGACGATTCTGCGTTGCATAACAAATATCGTCTTTTCGCGGACCTTCTATAGAGGGAAACCTTTTTTGTAACGCAACAATAATGTCCAAAGTATCATCTACAGACAAAGTAGTTTGTGTCACGAAGCAGAGATTATTGGGATCGCGAACTTCCAAGGCTTCAACATCTGCAGGCGATTCAATCAGATAAACGCCACCATTAGGATTATCGTATTGCCCCATAGTACCCTCGACTTCAGGGTGCCCTTCATGGCCAATCAGGATGCACTCAATACCTTTGCGGCTGGCACGCGTCACCTGAAGATGTACTTTAGTTACTAAGGGACACGTCGCATCAAAGACTCTCAGCCCTCGCGCCTTAGCCTCTTGTCTCACCGCTTGAGATACACCATGGGCACTGAAGATAACAATGTTGTTATCCGGCACTTGATCTAACTCTTCGACAAAAACCGCACCGCGATCCTTCAGATTCTGCACGACATAGCGGTTATGCACGACTTCATGGCGAACATAGATAGGAGGCGAAAATAATTCCAACGCCCGTTCAACAATACTGATAGCACGATCAACACCCGCACAAAAACCGCGCGGGTTAGCGAGCATAATATTTAAACTTGGGCTAGTAGGATCGAGTTTCATCTTAAAATACCTTTACTACGTCCAGTTCAAAAGTGATCTTGTGTCCTGCCAGAGGATGATTAAGATCGACTGTGATGGAATCACCCGCAACATCACGGACAATACCTGGGATCTCACTACCACCAGGGCCAGCAAAACTCACAATCACGCCAGCCTCTAAACTCATGTCAGCCGGAAAACGGCTTCGATCTAGATAATGGATAGCATCAGGATTGGATTCGCCAAAGGCATCAATCGCTTCAAGCGTGAAACTGTGCTTATCACCTTCAGCAAGCGTCACCAGCTGCGCCTCAAATGCAGGACTTAAAGTACCATCACCCACATTTAATCGAGCCGGTTTACCCGAGGCTTTAGTGCTATCGGCAGTCGAGCCATCAGCAAGCACAATGTTCATGTGGCATAATAATGAACGTGTCACAGTCACTTTTTAACCCCTTCAGCGCTATCAGCTTCAGACTTTCCGCTGACAAATGCATCCCAAATAATCAGCACTGCACCGACGCAAATGGCAGCGTCGGCAATATTGAATGCTGGATAATGGCTCTTATTCCAGAAAAAATCGATAAAATCAACCACGAAACCATGCATCAATCGATCGACTAAATTACCTAAAGCACCACCAATCACTAAGGTGTAAGCTAGATTCAGTTTCCACAAAGAAGACGATTGCTTACGCAACCACACAGTCAATAACGTACTGAATCCAATCGCAACAATCGTAAACAGCCAGCGCTGCCAACCTCCGGCTTCACTTAAAAAACTAAAAGCTGCACCATAGTTACGTACATAAGTGAAGTTAAAGAAGGGCAATAATTTCACTGATTCATACAAATCAAAATTGGCTAAGACCCATTGCTTAGATAGCTGATCGGCTAAAAACACCAATACAGCTACCCAATACCAACGTAAGCCACTGTCTTTCCAAGTTAATGGCATACAGATCCTTTACGCAAACTGACGAACTTCGCCGTCACCTTCAATATTGGTTACGCAGCGAGTACAAAGTGTTGGGTGAGCCTCAATAGTGCCAACCTCTTCTCTGTGGTGCCAACAACGCTCACACTTCTCGGCAGTGCTTGAAGCAACCACTAATTTCAATGATGCCAACTCAGTCTCAACCGCTTCCAATGTCGCATCGGCTAAAGGCAATACTTTGGCTTCAGAGGTCAACAACACAAATCTCAGCTCATCGCCGATATGGGTTAATTGCTCAGTCAAGGTAGCATCCGCAAACAAGGTCACTTCAGCTTCTAATGAGCCACCGATACGTTTGTCGCGGCGAGCTTGTTCAATCACTTTGTTGACTTCATTACGCACGGTTAGCAACTGCTGCCAATAGTCATCGCTCAAATCAGTCGCTAAGGTGACTGATTTCAAGCCTTGATACCATTCTTGGGTAAAGACATAAGCATCACGCTCGCCAGGCAGTAATTGCCATACTTCGTCAGCAGTGAAGCTTAGAATTGGCGCAATCCAACGCACCATGGCCTCAGAGATCAGATACAGCGCCGATTGACAACTACGGCGCGCATGGCCTTCTTGCTTAGCCGTATATTGGCGATCTTTAATGATATCCAAATAGAAACTGCCTAACTCAACCGAGCAGAACTGCATCAGTTTTTGAGTCACTATATGGAAGTTATATTGATCATAGGCTTCGATGATTTCCTGTTGCAGCGCAGCGGCACGGCGAACAACCCAACGATCTAACGCCACCATATCTTCAACGGCCACTAAATCCTTAGCGGGCTCGAAACCGTTTAAGTTGGCTAATAAGAAACGCGCAGTGTTGCGAATACGACGATAGGCATCGGCACTGCGATTTAAGATTTCGTCTGAAACCGTCATCTCACCGCTGTAATCTGTTGCCGCAACCCATAAACGCAGAATGTCGGCGCCTAATTTGTTGGTTACCGTTTGTGGTGCAATCACGTTACCAATAGATTTTGACATCTTACGGCCTTTACCATCGACGGTAAAACCGTGGGTAAGCACTTGCTTATACGGTGCTTTGCCATTCATTGCGGTTGAAATCATCAAAGATGACATAAACCAACCGCGATGTTGATCGCTACCTTCAAGATACAAGTCAACCCCGTGTCCGTGGAATTCAGGACGTGCGGCTACCACTGATGAGAAGGTTGAGCCAGAGTCATACCAAACGTCCAAAGTATCAGTGACTTTACGGTATTGTTCCGCTTCATCACCCAGCAATTCTGCGGCATCAAGATCCCACCAAGCTTGAATACCCTGCTGTTCGATACGATTCGCCACGCGTTCCATTAACGACACGCTATCAGGGTGCAACTCTTCGGTTTCTCGGTTCACAAACAGCGTGATAGGCACACCCCAAGTACGTTGGCGTGAGATACACCAGTCAGGGCGGTTTTCAACCATTTTTTCGATACGACTTTGGCCCCAATCAGGGATCCATTGGGTTTGTTCGATTTCTTTCAATGCTTGCGTACGTAGGCCGTGGTTATCCATAGAGATGAACCACTGCGGTGTCGCACGGAAGATGATCGGTGTTTTGTGGCGCCAGCAATGTGGGTAGCTGTGACGATAAGCCACGTGATTCAGCAAGGCGCCTTTTTCTCTCAGCAAAGCTACAACGTTATCGTTGGCTTTAAAGACATGTTGTCCAGCAAAAAACTCAGTGTCAGGCTTATACACGCCGTTGTCGCCAACAGGGTTTGCCACTTCTAAACCGTACTTTTGACCGACAACAAAGTCGTCTTGACCATGACCCGGTGCAGTGTGAACGATACCGGTACCCGCATCAGTAGTGACGTGTTCGCCTAAAATTGCAGGCACATCAAAATCCAAGAACGGGTGATTAAAGCGGATAAGCTCAAGCGCGGCGCCTTTGGTTGTACCAAGCACTGTATGGCTTTCGATGTTATAGCGAGTCAGGCAAGATTCAACCAAGACTTCAGCTAAAATAAGCGCTTGCGTCACACCGTCTTTTTCGAATTCGACTAAGCTGTAATCCAGTTCAGGACTCAAAGACAAGGCGCGGTTCGCTGGTAGCGTCCATGGCGTGGTCGTCCAAATCACCATAGAAACAGGATGTGAGTAATCGCTTACCCCAAACTTAGCCGCAACAGCTTTGCTATCGGCAGCCACAAACGCCACATCAATAGCAGGTGATGTTTTGTCTTCGTATTCCACTTCAGCTTCAGCTAAGGCAGAACCGCAATCAGTACACCAATGCACTGGCTTAACGCCTTTATGTAAGTGACCACTCTCAATCACTTTCGATAAAGAACGAACAATATTAGCTTCCGTTGAAAAATCCATCGTTAAGTACGGATTTTGCCAATCACCCAGCACACCTAAACGGATAAAGTCTTCACGTTGACCGTTAACTTGCTCTGCAGCGTATTTACGGCATTCTTCACGGAATTCTGCCGCAGAGATTTTTTGACCTGGCTTACCCACTTTTTGCTCAACTTTCAGCTCAATAGGCAAACCATGGCAATCCCAACCTGGTACATAAGGTGCGTCAAAACCAGACATAGTTTTTGACTTAACAATAATGTCCTTGAGGATTTTATTAACTGAGTGACCAATATGAATACTGCCATTCGCATACGGTGGGCCGTCATGCAAAATGAAGGGAGTACGGCCAATTCGGCTATCACGGATCTGTTGATACAAACCGTCTTTTGTCCAGCGCTCTAACATCTCTGGCTCGCGATTTGCCAAATTACCACGCATCGGAAACTCTGTTTCCGGCAAATTCAAAGTAAATTTATAGTCGCTCATTGATCCTATACCGTTAATTAAACTGATAAATTTCAGCCTGCATCATTACCAAATAAAGCTCTGGCTTCATTTGCATCATTTAAAATCTGTTTTTTTAGCGCATCCAATGAGTCAAAAGGTTGCTCATCTCGGAGTTTAGCTACCAACTCGACTTCAACATGTTTGCCGTAAATGTCACCTTCAAAATCAAAAAGATGCACCTCAAGCTGACACACTTGACCGTTCACTGTCGGGCGAAACCCAATATTGGCGACGCCCTCATAAATATCGCTGTGATCCCAATAACATTTAACCGCAAACACACCGCGTACCGGCACAACATTGCGCTTTAAGGCGATATTAGCGGTGGGAAAACCAATGGTGCGGCCAATTTTTTGCCCATGCGCTACACGGCCACTCAAGGTAAAAGGATGTCCTAATAGGCGTCTCGCCTGTTCAAGATTGCCCTTCGCCAATTGTTCACGCACGGCAGTCGAGCTCACTCTTTGCGAGCCCAGCATAAAACTTTGAGTGCTGACCACGGTAAAGCCATATTGGATACCCGCCTGCACTAGCATTTCAAAATTGCCTTTACGGCCTTGACCAAAACAAAAATCATCACCGACGACGAGGTATTTGACACCCAGTTTGCGGACCAACAATTCTTCAATAAAATGCTCTGCAGGTTGATTAGCAAAAGTGCGATTAAAGTTAACACACACTAACCGCTCAACCCCGAGTTCATCGAGTAAAATGACTTTATCACGTAATAAACTTAAACGAGCCGGCGCGTTGTCGCCGCTAAACAATTCTTGCGGCTGAGGTTCAAACGTCATTAATGTCGATGGCAGCGATAACTGCTTCGCCTTCTGCACTAAGTTCGCAATCACCTGTGCATGACCACGATGGACGCCGTCAAAATTACCTATAGTCAATACACACCCGTGGTGGGATGACAAAATGTTATGTATACCGCGGATTAATTCCATAACGTTAGACAACTGCCAAGCGCAAATCGGCTGATTATATAACAGCTAGCGATGAGAATCAGCAATCAAGCTCCTCGTTTAATTGACCAAGGACGAATTCCGAGCAAAAGCAGACACAATAAATAACTGACTGCCCCAACTAAAATTAAGCCTATCAAGGCTTTCGCACGATCGAACAAATGCCAATCTAACCAAATTTGTTGTGAAGGCAAAAAGTAATACAAGACTACCACCATCAAGGCTGTAGAGACCACGGCTTTAGCAAAAAACACCATAGTCGGCCTAGAAACACGATAAACGCCAGCTAAATGCAAGCCTCGGTATAGTAATGTGGCGTTAAGCAATGCTGACATCGAAGTCGCAATCGCCAGTCCAACATACCCAAAAGGAATAGCAAACAGTAAGTTAAAGCCCATGTTTGTGATCATGGCAATAATGCCATAACGCACAGGTGTTTTGGTATCTTGACGAGAGTAATAGCCAGGAGCAAGCACCTTAATCAGCATAAAGCTAAGCAAACCACTGCCATAAGCCATCAAACTATAGGAAGCCATTTCAACATCATGCAATGAAAAAGCACCGCGCATAAATAATACCATCAACATAGGCTTTGCGAGCACGATCAATCCCATCATAGCCGGTAGACCTAGCAGTAGAATCGCTTTAATCCCCCAATCCATCGTCTTGCCAAAGCCCGCACCTTCGTCATTCACATGGTTTCGTGACAGCGCAGGTAAAATCACAGTAGCAATCGCGATCCCAAACAATCCTAAGGGAAATTCGAGTAAACGGTCGGCATAATAGAGCCAACTTATTGAACCCGTCATCAAAAAACTGGCGATAAATGTATCAAATAGCAGGTTAATCTGTGAGACAGACACGCCAAACAATGCTGGGATCATCAAAGTTCTGATTTTCACCACGCCCGGGTGATGCCATCCCCAAGAAGGCTTGACGAGCGCATTTTCACGCAATAAAAAGGGAATTTGAAATAGGAACTGAATCAAACCACCACAAAAAACGCCCCAAGCCAAGGTAATCTCAGGCTGGGTCGATGTAGGCGCATAGAAAATAGCCGCCGCAATAATTGCCACATTGAGAAAAACGGGTGTAAAAGCCGATACCGCAAAACGGCCTCGGGTATTTAAAATTGAGCCCGCTAATGCCGTAAATGTGATAAACCACAGATAAGGAAAAGTAATTTTAAGCACAACGGTAGCGAGTTCAAATTTAGCACCATCTGGCTCGTTGTTAAGCCAAGCGATGAACCAACCACCACCGAATAAAGCTGACAACACAGGTGATGCAACCACCCCAAAAAGGGTCACTATTGTCACTAGTAAACCTAATGTGCCCGCAACTTTACTCAATAAATCACGAGTATCTTCTGCGGTATGTTTCTCTTGGTACTCAGTTAAAACAGGTACAAACGCCTGCGCAAAAGCCCCTTCAGCAAACAAACGGCGTAAAAAATTAGGAATTTTATTTGCAAAGAAAAACACATCAGCACTTGTCCCAGCGCCCATCAAATTAGCAACTACCACATCCCTAACTAGACCTAAAACTCGGGATATCAATGTCATAGCACTAACAATCAGGCCAGATTTTAATAATTTTCTACTCAAACGTCCCCCAGACCCATATCGAATTGATTAGGTGATACATCTCAAAAAATCGATTCAGGCTCTGTCACACTGCGGTAATAGCTGCTAGAATTGCGCCACATATTACACGAGTTGGGTCGAAGATAGCCAAGGCAGGTTGGATTAATTTATCTTTATGATGAATATTCAATCATAGTCATTGACAAAGTGACTAAATGCAGGCATATTCCTCGGCCTTTAAAAGTATCAAATCCAGTTTTTAGGAGTTGCACCTTGGCTAATAGCAAGTCTGCAAAGAAGCGCGCGCTTCAATCTGAAAAGCGTCGTCAGCATAACGCCAGCCGTCGCTCAATGTTACGTACATACGTTAAAAAAGTAATCGCTGCAATTAAAGCAGGCGATCACAAAACAGCAACAGAAGCTTTTGCTGTTGCACAACCAATCGTTGACCGTATGGCGACTAAAGGTCTTATTCACAAGAATAAAGCCGCTCGTCAAAAGGCACGTTTGAACGCTAAGATCAAAGCAATCGCTGCTTAATCTATAAAATAGCAAATGAAAAAAACCGGCAATTGCCGGTTTTTTTATATCTGAAAAACACTATTAATGACAATAAATGTTGTTCAATAAGTGAATCATCTCCCGTACTTCATCACTCTTGAGTGAATAAAATACCGTTTGCGCTTCTTTGCGTGTGGTTACTAAATTATCTTTGCGTAACCAAGCAAGATGTTGTGATAGTGCCGATTGACTTAAGCCTAATTTTTTATTCATTTCGCCAACGCACATTTCTCCTTCATTCAATAAATAACAAAGAATAAATAAACGGCGTTCGTTCGCGAGTGCCTTTAATAGCACTACGGCATGATCGGCTCGCTCCTGCATTAATTCAATATTCATTACGCACTTTCTCTCCTAAAACTAACCCCTGCGCTAATATAGCGTCGCCTTACGGATATAGTCGGGACATAAAGCACACTTTTTGCTAGATTGTTTTTAAAAATGGGACATGCTTAATAAAAATAAAGGAAATCTAATGAAACCCTATCAAACTACACTTCTCTCGAGTCTTTTAATCGGGAGTTTAAGTGCGTGCCAAACTCAAGTAGAAACTGCCCCTAGTGAAGTCATTCAATTACAACAGGCAGCATTATCTTCGCAATTAAGCTATGACTTAGTCGAGTCACTCACGGTTGAAGTGGGTCCAAGACTTGCTGGAAGCCCAAAAGATATCCTCGCCGTTAACTGGGCGATAAATAAACTGACCAGCCTTGGTTTTGACCGTGTTTATAAAGAAGCCGTACAAGTGCCAATTTGGGAGCGCGGTGAAGCCAAAGCCAAAATCACCGTCCCTGTAGAACAGCCGTTGGTCATTACTGCGCTTGGTGGCAGTATTGCGACTCCTGCTGGAGGTATACAAGCTAAAATCGCGCGCTTTGATAGCCTAGAGGCATTACAACAAGCCAAGCCTGAAGAGGTGCAAGGTAAGATTGTTTTTATTGACCAAAAAACAGAGCGCCATATCACTGGTGAAGGTTATGGTAAAAGCGTTGGTGGCCGCTCGAAAGGGGCAGTCGCTGCAGCACAAAAAGGCGCAGTTGCTATCGTGATCCGCTCTATTGGCACAGATCATGACCGCATGGCCCATACTGGCATCATGCGCTACCAAGATGGCGTGCCTAAGATCCCCGCGGCTGCCATGTCAAATCCCGATGCTGATTTGGTTGGTGCATTGCTAAAACGCGATCCTAATGCCCTGCTCGAATTGCATATGTCGCCAAAAAACTTAGGTTTTAATACTTCCTACAATGTCATTGCCGAAGTAACGGGCAGTAGTAAGCCCAATGAAATAGTGCTCATTGGTGCTCATTTAGATTCCTGGGATGAAGGTACTGGCGCGATTGATGATGGCGCAGGTGTCGCCATTGTGACTGCTGCAGCCAAGCATATTCAAGATCTCCCCATAAAACCCGCTCGCACGGTTAGAGTCGTGCTATATGCCGCTGAAGAAGTTGGGCTCGTTGGCGGTAAAGCGTATGCAGAGGCTCATAAAGCTGAATTACCGCTGCACTACATAGCTGCAGAGTCTGATTTTGGGGCCGGTAGAATTTATCAAATCGATACTAAAGTGAATGAGAACATATTCACAGAAGTGCAGCAGGCGCTCAGCCCTATGTCATTCAATGGCGTTGCACTGGGCAATAACCAAGCTTCTGGTGGGCCAGACGTATCTATGCTCCCCGCATTAGGTGTTCCAGTTGCATCTCTGAGGCAAGATGGCCACGATTATTTCGATTACCATCACACACCGAATGATACCTTAGATAAAATCGACCCTGCCGCATTGGCTCAAAACGTCGCCGCCTACGCACAATTTGCTTATATCATGGCAAATTCAACGGTGACATTAACGCCTTTAGTCACTCAATCTGAAAAATAGGCCATCAATGATATAGAGAACAGCATTAGCTGTTCTCTATCAATTAACATCTTATCGATATTTCGCTATTGCTCTTCACGTAAAAACGTTGGATTTGTTGGGGAACTCTGCTCTTCACTATAATAATAACCAGCAACATTAAATGCTTTTAATTCATCTAAAGTGTCAATTTGATGCGTAATGAGATATCTCGCCATCATGCCTCTAGCACGCTTAGCAAAAAAACTGATCACTTTATATTGACCATTTTTACAATCTTTAAATATGGGTGAAATTAATTGCCCTTGAAGTTTTTTAGGCTTTATTGCTTTGAAATATTCATGAGATGCAAGATTGACAATAATATCACTACTCGTTTCAGCGAGCGTTTCATTTACAGCTTGTGTTAATGTATCTCCCCAAAACTCATATAGGTTTTTACCTTTAGGATTAGAAAGCGCCGTGCCCATTTCTAAACGATAAGGCATAATTAAATCCAGCGGTCTGAGCAAACCGTAAAGTCCAGATAAAATACGTAGTTGTGACTGAGTTCGAGCAATTTCATCTTCAGACAATGTATCAGCATCAAAGCCAGTATACACATCGCCTCTAAAAGCAAAAATGGCCTGTTTTGCATTATCTAAACTAAAATCAGGCTGCCACTCCCCAAAACGTGCCGCATTTAAACCCGCAATCTTATCGCTCACCTTCATTAAAGTGGCGATGTCTGTAGGGGTCAATTGCCGACACACTTGGATCAACTCCTGACTATAAGTTAAAAAATCAGGTTGTGAATACACCTGCGTCAGTGGCGGCTGTTCAAAATCTAAGGTCTTCGCCGGCGAAACCAATATCAACATCAAAAACTCCCAACAGAAACAAAAATACATACCTATGATACTGAACGAGCATAAAAAAACCACGCTTTAACAGCGTGGTCTTTTCGATTACAACAATCAGTAATGCCTATTGTCGATACGCTAGGCTAATTAAAGCTTTTTAGCCGGCACAAGACTGGTATCTTGCCAAATATCATCATCAAGCTGATCCATCAACTCAGGAAATTTACTACGATCGAATTCTGGAGTCTTACCCGCGTTGATCTGTTCGCGATAATCATTGATAACGCGAATTGCCAGACCCGATAATAGTAATAGAGCAACAATGTTTACCGTCGCCATCAACCCCATCGAAACGTCAGCCAAGTTCCACACTAAACTTATCTTAGCGACGGCACCAAACATGACCATGCCAAGCACACACAAACGGAATAAAGGCAGTGCTTTGGTACTATTTCCCATTAAGTACATCACATTTGTTTCAGCGTATGAGTAATTGGCTATGATGGATGTAAAGCAGAATAAGAAAATAGCCACCGCAATAAATGCGCCCCCCCAGTCGCCAACGTGTGCAGACATGGCATTAATGGTTAATCGAATCCCATCATCACTCGAGCCAATATCCCCTGATAGCAGGATTATCGCAGCCGTTGCAGTACAGATAACGATAGTATCCGCAAACACACCCATCATCTGCACAAAACCTTGGGATGCTGGATGATTAGGGTTAGGCGATGCACTTGCCGCGACATTCGCCGCACTGCCCATGCCCGCTTCGTTCGAGAAAAGTCCACGAGCAATACCCGCTTGCATTGCCTGCGCGACAGTATAAGCCACGCCGCCAGCGGCAGCCTCTTGCCAACCAAAAGCACTTTTCACAATTAAGCTAATAATCGCAGGTAATTGTTCTAGGTTAAAAATAACGATAATGAAGGCTACAAGAATGTAGGCTAAGGCCATAATGGGGACAAGAAATTCAGATACTCGCGCGACTTTACGTAGACCACCGACAATCACAAATCCACTGGCAATCACTAGCCCAATCCCTACATAGGTTGGATTAAAACCAAATACTCGCTCCATGGCACCGGTAATAGTGTTAGCTTGTACTGCATTGAATACTAAACCAAAAGCAATGATCAAAAAGACAGCAAATAAAATGCCCATCCATTTCTGACCCAATCCTTTTTCCATGTAGTAGGAAGGACCACCGCGGAACTGGCCATTATGATCTCGGACTTTATAAACCTGCGCTAAGGTTGATTCAACCATAGCAGTCGCCATACCTAAAATAGCGATAAGCCACATCCAAAATACTGCACCTGGACCCGCAGCACCAATAGCAACAGCAACACCGGCCATATTACCAGCACCGACGCGTGCAGCCATACTTGTACAAAAGACTTGAAATGAAGAAAGACCGCTATCGCAACCTTGCCGACTCATGGTCATAACTTTGATGGAATGTTTAAAGTGGGTTAACTGAATAAAGGCAAGTCTAATGGTGAAATAGAGACCAGCTCCTACTAGTCCATATACTAACAACTTACCCCAAAGTAGCGCATTCAAAAAATTAACTATGGTTTCTAACATATTATTTTACTTCTTCCCGTAGCAAATGCTCCTCTAATTGTAATTAAAGGTACAACATCTGTGGTGAATGAATCCTTCCAAGTTAAAGGTAAGAATTTCGGTAGATTTATTTTTTCAAATTATCCTTCCGTGAATTTACAACATCACGGCTACCGAATTCAACGCAGCAAAATAGCACAGTATTCGAAATTGCTCATGTGATCAAGCTCGCGTTTGCACAGTTAAACGTCATTGACATCACGTCTTACAACACTAGCTAAGCTACTGTTAAAGCTAGATTAACAAAAGGTCTAAGTTGAGCTATTATTTTTAACAGCAAAAACAACTTTTAAAATTTGGATGTAGGGCACATTTTTGTAATAAAACTACAAATATAGTAACCCCATAGAAACTTCAATCATCTCTTGTTTGTTTTAGTGAGGCTTAACATGACACAAATACATGAAATCAATGCTCTGAAAAAGTATGTCAGAGCGACAAACTTTCTTGCGACCTCGCAAATTTACCTCAAACAAAACGTCTTACATAAACGTCCACTTGCCCATACTGATATCAAGCCACGTTTACTTGGCCATTGGGGTACCTGCCCAGGTATTAACTTTGTCTATGCCAACATTAACCGCTTGATAGTGAAGCATAACCGCTCTTTTATCTATTTAGTCGGTCCAGGCCATGGTTTTCCCGCTGTACAAGCAAACTTATTCATTGAAGGCTCTTTAAGTCATTTCTACCCAGAAACTATTCCCTACAATGAAACTGGCATCGAAGATATTTGTAAGAAGTTTTCTGCCGCTTATGGTTATCCTTCACATGCAAACCCTGAAGCACCTGGACAAATTCTTGAAGGTGGCGAATTAGGCTACTCACTCTCAGTAGGCTGGGGAGCAGTATTAGATAATCCAGATCTGATCGCAACCGTCTTAATTGGTGACGGCGAAGCAGAAACGGGACCATTAGCCGCATCTTGGTATGCAAACCGCTTAGTTTCACCAGCGACCAGCGGTGCAGTATTGCCAATTGTGCATATTAACGGCTATAAGATTTCCGGTCCTACCCGCATGGGACGTATGAGCCATGAAGAACTGGATCTTGAATTCCGTGGTCTTGGCTATTTCCCCATCATAGTTGATAACGAATTAGAAGAAGATATCTATGTGCAGATGACAAATGCCATGGATACCGCTTATACCATGATCAATGACATTCAACGTCGAGCACGCAGTGGCGAAGACGTAGTTAAACCAAAATGGCCAGTCATTTTAATGCGCACAGCCAAAGGTTGGACTGGTGTCAGTGAATATAAAGGTAAGAAATTAGAAGGTAACTGCGAATCGCATCAAGTAATCGTCAATAAATGTGCTACTGATAAGGGCCATTTAGATGCACTGGATAATTGGCTTGCCAGTTACGATTTCCAAGAACTCTATCAAATGAATGAAAAAGGCGAACTGATTTTTGATGCCGACATTTGTTCATTAATCCCACCCAAGCAACTTGCCTGTGGCCGTCAACATTTAACCTATGGTGGAGAAGTTGTTAGAGCATTATCCAATCCAGATCTTGAAAAACTCAGCTATGGACCAGAAGTACCACGTGGTCAACGTGGCTATTCAATGTTAAAAATGGGCGAATGGATGCGCGATGCATTCAAGTTAAACCGCGACCAACGTAATCTACGTATTTTTAGTCCTGACGAAACCTATTCAAATCAACTACAAGCTGTATTTGAAGAAACCGATCGTGCATGGCAGTGGCCAATTGAGAGTTGGGATGAAGATATGTCCCGTGAAGGTCGAGTCATTGAACTGCTTTCTGAAAACTTGCTTTTTGGCATGCTACATGGATACACAGTAACAGGCCGCCACGGCATGCTACCCACCTACGAAGCATTCTCACAAGTTATCTCATCGATGGCCGATCAGTACTGTAAATATGTCTACGCCAGCCAAGGCGTACATTTCCGTAAGCCACTGCCAGCCTGTAATGTCGTATTATCTTCATTACTTGAGCGCCAAGATCATAATGGCTATTCACATCAAAACCCATCTTTCCTTGGGGCTATGCTGGAGAAACATCCAAAAATAATCTCGGCTTACTTACCCGCAGATGCCAACAGCACATTGGTTTATACAGAACGAGCCTTCGCTGACCGTGACAAACTCAATATTCTGGTTGCAGGTAAAAAAGAGTTACCACAATGGCTAAGCTTGGAAGAAGCGCGTAAACAAACGAAAGACGGCGTAATGGTGTGGGATTTTGCCTCAGATGAGAATCCCGATATTGTGCTGGCAGGTTGTGGTGATTATGTCACTCAAGAATGTATGGCTTCTTTAGTATTAATAAGAGAACTCCTTCCAAGAGTGAAAATCCGCTTCGTTAGTGTCACTGAATTAAGCAGTGATGGCTTAGGTAGCCGCAAATTTAAAGAAAAACCTTGGTTAATGGACGAAATATTTACTCAAGATAAAGGCGTGGTATTCA
Source organism: Shewanella sp. SM95 (assembly GCF_025653595.1). Classification (NCBI taxonomy): domain Bacteria; kingdom Pseudomonadati; phylum Pseudomonadota; class Gammaproteobacteria; order Alteromonadales; family Shewanellaceae; genus Shewanella; species Shewanella sp. SM95. The sequence goes on along the minus strand of NZ_JAKKSE010000023.1, from coordinate 27,715 downwards.
ACTACCATGGTTACCCAAATACAATCAAAAAGTTAATTTTTGATTACAAAGGCAGCCGTCGCTTCAGAATTAAAGGCTACGAAGAAGAAGGTTCAACAACAACGCCATTTGATATGGGTGTTCGTAACGGTACATCACGCTATCACCTTGTAATTGATATGGCTTACAAGCTGTTCCAACAGGGTGTTATTGATGAAACTATGCACGTCTCTATTACCACTGATATGCTGCAAAGATTAGTTGACCACCGCAACTATATTAAAGCGAATGGTGTAGACCCAGTGGAAATCGAAAATTGGGTATGGACACGCTAATAGAAACATCTAATTAACATTAGATTGTAATTTAAAGGCATTCTTCGGAGTGCCTTTTTTGCATTAAAAATACCAGTTACAGAATGACAACCTTTAAAAGGTTGATCTTAATACTGGAAAAAGTTAACAAACCAAGTGATAATTAACCGCTGGCTAAAATATCAAAGGATCCCCACACTAAGTGCTAGCAATGTTTTGCACAAAACCAGCAAAGCATATTGGTGGAGAATCATAATCAATGGACGTAAATAAAATGATGAAGAACACATTAAAAGTAGTATTACTGACATCTCTGCTTCCACTCGCAGCCAGCGCATCTCAGGAACTTACACCTTGGTATGTTGGTGCCGGTTTAGGCGTTAATAACTACGAGCACGTTGCCACTCAGAACGGTGAAGACAGTCCATACGCTTGGGATGTTTTCGCAGGCTATATGTTCAACGATTACTTCGGTGCTGAAATCGGCTTCCGTGATTTAGGTAATGCAGATTGGATCGATGGTACTATCAGTAATGATGCAGGCGTTAAAGGTTCTACACTTGGACTAGTTGGTATTTGGCCACTAGCTAACCGCTGGAGCCTATCGGCTGAAGCCGGTGTTATGTACTATAGCCTTGAAAACAGCCAAAACAATGGTACTCCAAGTTCATACAGTACGAATGACTTTGCTCCATACATGGGTGCTGGTGTTGGTTACAACTTCACTGACAACTTAAAATTACAAGCTAAATATCGTCGTTATGAAAACTTAAACGATGATTACAATATTGTTGAAGCAGATAGCAACTATTGGGGCTTAGAATTAAGCTACCGCTTCGGTTCTGCTGCTGTTGTAGCTCCAGTTGCCGCTGCAGTCGTTGCCGCAGCACCTGTTGATTCTGACAACGATGGCGTTTATGACGACAAAGATCAATGTCCAGCAACACCAGCAACTCACAAAGTTGACTCTGTTGGCTGTACTATCTATGAAAACGTGAAGAACAAAGAAGACGTAGGTTCAATCCAGTTTGCTAACGATTCTGCTGTAGTTAAAAATGTTTACTACAAAGACATCGAAAGATTAGCTAACTATTTGAACAAAAACCCAGCTTTCACTGTTGAAATCGCAGGTCACGCCTCAAATGTAGGTAAACCAGAATACAACATGGAATTGTCTGACAAACGTGCTGACGCCGTTGCCAAGATTCTTGTAGAGAAATATGGTATCAGCGGAAGCCGCGTAACTTCTAACGGTTACGGTGTTACTCAGCCATTGGTTGCTGGTGATTCAAAAGAAGCTCACGCTGCGAACCGTCGCATCGAAGCTATCGTGACTACCACAACAAAACAACCTGTTCTGAAGTAATAGTACTTACTGAAGTAAAAAAGTCGCTGCTTGCAGCGACTTTTTGTTTTTGTGGGGTATACACTAGGACAAGCGACGCCCTCTATTGCAGCCAAGATGATAGCCCGTAGCTCGAACCATACCTTAATAGACATAAAATTGTCATTTTTGTAATTTTTTTACATTCAAGGTTGGAAAAGTTGGCAAAATCGCTTCTAATAGTCATCAGTGAATTCCGAGTTAAAACTGCTACCTGAGAAGGATGTTTTTCATGGCCAATACATTAGAGCAACTCAAGTTATATACCACTATCGTCGCTGACACAGGCGACATCGAAGCGATTAAACGCTACCAACCTGAAGATGCGACCACTAATCCATCACTCATCTTGAAAGCGGCTCAAATTCCTGAATATGAATCCCTTATAGATAACGCTATCGACTGGGCAAAATCACAAAGTACCGATCTCGTGCAGCAACTTGATGATGCCAGCGACAAACTAGCGGTCAATATCGGCGTAGAAATACTGAAACTCGTTCCTGGCCGTATTTCAACTGAAGTTGATGCCCGTTTATCATTCGATAAAGAAAAATCAATCGCTAAAGCCCATAAATTGGTTCGCCTATATAAAGAAGCGGGTGTAGATAAATCACGCATTCTGATCAAACTTGCTTCAACTTGGGAAGGCATTTGTGCCGCTAAAGAACTAGAGCAAGAAGGCATCAACTGCAACTTAACCCTACTATTTAGCTTTGCTCAAGCGCGTGCGTGTGCCGAAGCGGGTGCTTATCTCATTTCTCCTTTTGTAGGCCGCATACTTGATTGGTACAAAAAAGATACAGGTAAAGATTACAATGCCGTAAATGACCCTGGTGTCATTTCAGTGACTGAAATTTATAACTACTACAAACAACACGGTTTTGACACTGTTGTTATGGGTGCAAGTTTCCGTAATATCGGTGAAATTATTGAGCTAGCAGGTTGCGATCGTCTGACCATTGGCCCTTCTCTATTAGAAGAACTGGCTAATTCGCAAGTTGACATCACACCTAAACTGGTTGCAGCAACGACCACTGTCGCTGCAGAACCCCCATTGACTGAAGCACAATTCCGTTGGGACTTTAACCAAGATCCAATGGCGGTTGATAAGCTTGCCGAAGGCATTCGAAACTTTGCGATAGACCAAGGTAAGCTCGAAGTCATGCTCACGGCTAAGCTCGCGAACTAAGCACTCTGGAGACGGTGAAATGACACTCTTGACCCAAAGCTCAACATGGCAAGCTTTATCAGCACACAGTAAAAATGTTCCGCATATGCGGGAATTGTTTGCAACTGACGCGGCACGTTTCAATAAAATGTCGCTATCAGCCTGTGGTTTATTACTGGATTACTCTAAAAACAGAGCAACAGCGGAAACGCTGGATCTGTTATTTGCGTTGGCAAGCAATAGCCAACTTGAAGCAAAAATCAAAGCGATGTTTGCAGGTGAAATCATTAACACCACAGAGAAGCGCGCCGTACTGCACACAGCGCTTCGCAGTACTGCAGAACAATCGATTATTGCAGAGGGTCAAGACATAGTTCCTGAAGTTCAACAAACTCTAGATAAGATGCAAGGGTTTGTGAACTCAGTGACGTCAGGTCAATGGAAAGGTTACACAGGTAAAGCGATAACCGATATTGTAAGTATTGGTATTGGCGGCTCTTTCCTAGGCCCCAAAATCGTCTCTCAAGCGTTGCGCCCTTATTGGAATCCCGAATTAAATTGTCACTTTGTGGCAAACGTCGACGGGACTTCTATTAGTGAGAAGCTGAAGTTATTGGATCCTGAAACGACCTTGTTCATCATGTCATCCAAATCTTTCGGGACACAGGAAACCTTAACTAATACCCTCACCGCAAGAGACTGGTTCCTAGCGAAAGGCGGTTTGCAGTCTGATGTGGCAAAACACTTTGTCGCAGTCACTTCAAACGTAGCAAAAGCGACAGATTTTGGTATCGATGCAAACAATATTTTCCCTATGTGGGATTGGGTTGGTGGCCGTTACTCTCTCTGGTCAGCGATTGGCTTACCGATTGCACTTTTGATCGGTATGGATAACTTCAGGGCTCTACTCACGGGTGCGCATCAGATGGATGAGCACTTCGCCACAGCGCCACTGACAGAGAATATGCCGGTTATCATGGGATTACTCTCCCTATGGTACGGAAACTTCTTTAATGCTCAGTCCCATGTCGTATTAACCTACGATCATTACCTACGTGGTTTACCCGCTTATTTCCAGCAGCTCGATATGGAAAGTAACGGTAAGTCAGTCACCTTAAATGGTACTGATGTTGACTACAGCACAGGTCCCGTCATTTGGGGGGGCGAAGGCACTAATGGCCAACATGCCTACCACCAGCTATTACATCAAGGTACCGCACTGATCCCTGCCGATTTCATTATGCCGCTGCAAAGCCATAATCCTATCGGTGAGCACCATGACCAATTAGCGTCAAACTGCTTCGGTCAAACCCAGGCCTTAATGCAAGGTCGTACTTTTGATGAAGCTTTAGCCGAACTTGCTAATAGCGCATTATCCGCCACAGAGAAGCAGCTGATCGCTCAACATAAAGTCATGCCTGGTAACAAGCCGAGCAACACCTTACTTATGGATAAGCTCACTCCAAGTACCCTAGGCGCTTTAATTGCCTTGTATGAACATAGAACCTTCGTTCAAGGTGCTATTTGGGATATCAACTCCTTCGATCAATGGGGTGTAGAACTCGGTAAGAATCTCGGTAACGATGTGTTAGCACGCATTGGCGCAGAGCAAGATTCCGATGCTTTAGATGCCTCAAGCAACGCATTGATTAACCTTTATCGACAAGGCAAAATCTAATCGAACAAAAAGCCAGCAATTGCTGGCTTTTTAATTCTACCCCGTTCTTTTTATTAAGTTTTCCTGCTTAACTCCGCTCTACTTCTGCATATAACATCAATGACATATCACTCAAAGTTCATTTCAACTTAACACAAATGAAACATAATTCTTGCACCCTGTTTTAAAAATATGTTATTTAATCGCTGACAAAACATACAACAACAGGAGGTTGCCATGGATCGTTTAGATTATGGTTGTGCGCTAGATGAAGTCGTTGAAAGACCCGATCGTTCGCGAGGCTCCAATAAAAAGCGTAAATGGCGTGAAATCGAAGCGTTAAAAGATAAGCATCGTTTGCTCAAAGAACTCCAAGAAATCGATAATAACTTTAACTACGACATTGATGCTATCCAGTTGTAATTACATGTTTATATGAGCTAGTTATCATTTCAAAACATGAATAGAAAAGCGCCCTTCGGCGCTTTTTTTATTTACAACTATTGGAGCAAACAGAATATAAGCGGGGGTATGACCTTACGAGCCGGAGCTTTAAAAACACATCAAAAAAACAGTAAGTTACGATAAAAACCAACGTCATCAACACCGATAATACTTTACAAATCCCAACCAACTTTGGCTCACGAGACATCGCCGTCAGAATCAAAAATGTGCTCCTCAACCTTATAAAAACACCAGCTTAAGCCCACAATATGGACCCAATAAACTAAAGAGTATTAGTCAGACGCTGTGAGATAAACCCGTAAATCTTCAAATTCTTTCTGCTCTCGATCAAGAAACAAAGGATCATCGATCAGCGATTTCTGACACTCTAACTCAATAACTTGCCAATCTTGCTCAGTTAAACTTTTAGCTAACAAAGGAAATATTTCCCGTTCCTCCATCTGCATATGTCGCTCTTGCAATGCGACATACTCTGCAAAATCAACAATCAGTTTCTCGCGGGCAACCACAATATCACTGAGGATCAAGTTTAAAGTCGCCATCAAGGTGGCCGAGGATTGGATCACCGACTCATGTTCGGCACTCAATTTATCGATAGTATCGTTCGTTTTATGGGCTAGGTAGTAGGCATAAATAATGTCTTCAATGGGATGATGGCAACGTTCAGCATATCCTTGCATATATTCAACAATATCGCGCACGACGCTGAAGTTGATTGACTCACCTTCGGATAGTTTCATCTGCTTGTTTTTTAAAACATTTAGCAATACAGCTATATGTTTATGATCATGCATGAGTCTTTTAAGCATAATGCCTCCTGAATATGGGTCTGACTATTGATACTAGCCAAGTCGTGAACTAACACCAATATAACAGGCTAAAACCTGTTCACTTTATGACGTTGATCAAGTAAATCACATACCAAACAGTAAACAGACCACAAACATTAGCACGTCTCGGCATATTTCAGGGAAATTTAGCTGTTTATCTCACCACTTTGCGATTTCTAATCACTTTTTTATTCGTAAATACCACAACCACATAGTCATTTGGCAAGCTGATGTAATTGCTGTTGTAGCTTTTTAAACTCAAGTCTTAATACTTGCTGCGATTCGATTTGCTGCGCTTCATCGACATCCTTAACTGCAAGATACGGGTAATCTTTGAGCAGTTTTTGTTCCAGCACGAATGCTTGCTCAGTCTCCTTCGCTTCGATGAGGACTTGTAACCGATGTAAATACTCAGTCAATGACACTTGATTGATTTCAGCAGACTCAGATAATTTTTGTGCATTCATAGACCTTGCAGCGATAGCGGGGCTAATTGTATCCTGCTGCTCAATTGCTCCCAATGCGGCTTTAGCTTGCTGCATTTCCGTCTGTCTTTTATGTTCAGCCACAGCTTCTGTTTGCATTTTTAAAGATTGCATCGCTTCAGTATCAGCCATTCTTGCCATCGTTTGTGGCGCGGGGGCACTCATCACCATAGGACTTGGAACAAGTGTATCTTCGACTTGAGGTCGATTCAGCACCAGCAGACCAACAACAAGCACTAACGATGCCGCGCTCGATAACGCCCAAGGATGGCGTCGCCAGACAGAACTTGGCGCTTCAACGGCGGTTATTTTGCTTTGATGCATTTCAGCTAAGTGAGTTTGCGCCAGCTGTAAGATATCTTGATCGAGTTGCTGCGGTGGAACCTCTAAGGCCTGTTGGCGATACCAAGCCAGCACTTCCTGTTGTAATGCGCGCTCATCAGCACTTGAAGAATTACTCATGACCCGCCTCCTGCCATTTCGCGCTGACACAATCTTTTAGGCTTTGGTAAGCATAACGAATACGGCTTTTAGTCGCTTCTAAGGTCACGCCCGCAATGTCGCTAATTATGGCAGCCGTAAAACCCATTTCAATATTCAGGATAAATGCCTCTTTCTGAACTTGGGGTAACAGTGCGATACAGGCCTTTAGCAATAAGCTCTTTTGCGCTTCTTGCCACTGCACATCGGGCTTATCTTGCTCACCCGCCACAAAAGTATCGAGTCCGGCATCATCTTCATCAGTAGCGACTAAATCCACGGGCTTAACCGCCCGTACATGATCAATCAATAAGTTATGAGCGATACGATACAACCAGGTAGTAAACTTAGCACTGGCTTCATAGTTAGCCGCAGCGCGGATCACCCGCCCCCAGGTTTCTTGATACAAATCTTCAGCTAACTGCTTATCACCTAACTGGCGTACAAAGTAGCGATAGAGTGCACCTTTGTGCTTCAGGTATAACTGTTCAAATGCTTTTGAATCGCCCTTGGCATAGCACAACATCAATTGCTCATCTGAGTGCTCATGGTTTGATAATTGCGCTATTGCTAATGCCACGGGAAATTCCTCATCATTGGGGTTAGCCCCACGAATTTACTTTTACTATTGTAATCTCTCATTGCGCGTATTGCTCTTGTCTCTCACTGGCTCGCCATGAAGCTTATCTTGGGGAGGAAAAGGTTTATCCGTACCATCGAATACCTTCTTAATCGGCACATGATTAGATTGCTCTATGGCCGCGGCGGTTTCCATTAATTGCACAAACTCATGGCGATATCCAAAGGGATCGTCCCCTAATGCCGAACGTGCTAACTGGCTTAACTTAGTATAATCAAATTGATGTAGATAATGGCTGCCATTCAGTAATTGCCCTAATCCTGCAACCGCTGCTGCAAATCTAAAATCATCACTCGCTTGTTCTAACAGCTTAACATTTTGGTCTAACCTGATGGGATAACTCAGTAACTGACTCTGTGTTTGCTCTGGCAGCTTGTATCTCAGTTTAAGGAAAGCGATTTCTTCACGGCTGTATTTTTCTTGCCCCGTTTGAGCATCAACGCCATATCTGAGTTTATCATTCGCCATCTGCCCTGCTTCAACATATCTTAATTCATATAAGGCAGTCACTGTATGACCCGCGCCAATTTCGCCCGCATCCACCTTATCGTTGTTGAAATCCTCCCGTGCTAAAGCACGATTCTCATAACCGATTAGACGATACTCAGACACTAAGGCCGGATTAAACTCCACTTGCACTTTGACGTCTTTAGCAATAGTGAACAAGCTTGAACTTAACTCGTCCACCAGCACTTTTCGCGCTTCATTCAGGGTATCGATATAGGCATAGTTACCATTGCCCTTATCCGCTAATTGCTCCATGAGTTGATCGTTGTAATTCCCCAAACCGAACCCTAAGGTTGTCAGGCCAATACCATGATCTTTTTCCTTCTCAATCAAGGCAATCAAATCATCAAAATCTGTCATACCAACGTTGAAATCACCATCAGTCGCGAGGATGACTCGATTAATACCATGGGGGATAAAATGCTTTTTCGCCAATTGATAGGCTTGTGTGATTCCTTGCCCACCATTGGTTGAACCACCTGGGCTCAATTGCTCTAACGCATAGGTTAAAGTTTGAGTGTCATTCCCCGACGCGCCATCGAGGACGATACCGGACGCCCCTGCATAAACCATAATAGAGACTTTATCCTGCGCGCTTAATTGCGCCGTCAGCAACTTGAGTGCTGTTTGCAGTAAAGGCAATTTATCGGTAGATGCCATAGAACCTGACACATCGAGCAAAAAGACTAAGTTACTGGCACCTAACTGAGATTTAGATAAGTCATACCCTTTAAGACCAATCCGTAACAGCATCATGTCATCGTTATAAGGGGATGGCGCAAGCTCTGTCGTAACGCTAAACGGCGCGGTATTTTTAGCAGGTAAAGGATAATCGTAGGCAAAATAATTAAGCATTTCCTCGACTCTGACTGTACCTTTCTCGGGCAAGCGCCCTTCCCTCAGCATCCGCCTTAAGGTGGCATAACTACCAGTATCAACATTGATGGAAAACGTCGATACTGGGATTTCTCCTGCCACCATGATGCCATTTTGCACCAGCGGCTCGAATTTATTTTGTGCTAACGGAATCGCAGCATAGTCTGACGGCATTGGAGCTATGCTCATTCCCATCACTGCACCATGGGTAGACATTTGCATCGGCGCCGCGACTCTGGCCATCTCAATCTGAGTAGCATCACGCATTTCAGCACGGCGCAGTGACACTTCTTTATGACTCTGCTCGGCTTGTAGCTCCGCTTGTCGTTGTTGAGCCTCAGAGCCTTTACCGCCACAGGCCGTTAAACTCAGCATGACTAAGAATAAAGCTGCGCTATTGCTCGCCGATATGCTGACGCTTCCCCAAGATAATAAGGAATGTGCAATGGTTTTCTGGGAGTATATTGTTTTCATGTTGAATGCCTTTGATGTTGACCTAAGGCTGTAAACGGTACAAATGACTAAAAGGGTTAAAGTATCAAAATATTTTACAAACCACTCTTAAATGAGAATCAAACAGCCTCCAAGCACACTATTTATACAAAACAAAGTATTTTCAATCGTTTTTGCAATCAAGCTCACACTGCGTCTTGTATCAGGTCACTAAAATAGAAGCTTGTTACTCGCCTCGCTATGGGACCCACTCGTGTCACACTCAGCTCATTTGTTTTCCCTAAGAATCGCCCACGCACTCACAGAAGCTTGCGTGAAGGATAAGTATTCGTTTAAACGTTTTGGGCAAGATCTTCTTGCAGGTCTCACTGTCGGCATTATTGCCATTCCGTTAGCAATGGCATTAGCCATTGCCAGTGGAGTTGCACCTCAATACGGTTTATACACTGCGATTGTCGGCGGCTTTATTATCGCCATATCTGGCGGCTCACGTTATAGCGTGTCAGGCCCGACAGCGGCATTCGTGGTATTGCTCTATCCAATAGCCCAACAATTTGGTTTAGCAGGATTATTAATCGCGACTGTGATGTCCGGAATGATACTCGTCGGCATGGCAATGCTGCGACTTGGCCGATTAATTTTGTATATCCCTGAATCCGTCACCTTAGGCTTTACCGCGGGGATAGGTGTCGTCATCGCTACCTTGCAGCTCAAAGATTTTTTCGGACTCGATATAGCCCAGATGCCAGAGCAATATCTGGCTAAGTTGATGACATTAGCTCAAGCCCTACCCTCGGTGCATTTACCTAGCCTACTGGTAGCATCCGCGACCTTAGCGACTATGCTACTTTGGCCAAAACTCAAAACACCCGTGCCAGCGCACCTTCCAGCTATTATACTCGGCACTATGTTCGCCTTGGTTCTCAATGCCATGGGTGCAGATATAGAAACCATAGGAACCCGTTTTCACTATCAACTGAGTGATGGCACCACAGGCATGGGAATTCCTGCCGTATTACCCAGTTTCGAATGGCCTTGGCTGCAAGCTGGCGCGAATGGCCAAGCCTTTCAGTTTAATCTCGCGACCTTTCAAGCCTTATTACCTGCCGCCTTTGCCATTGCCATGTTAGGCGCAATTGAATCACTACTTTGTGCAGTGGTACTCGATGGCATGACAGGTAAACGTCACAGTGCCAACAGTGAATTACTAGGGCAAGGTATAGGTAATATCATCACGCCGTTTTTTGGTGGTATTCCAGCCACTGCAGCAATTGCCCGTAGCGCGGCAAACGTCAAAGCAGGCGCTCAGAGCCCGATAGCTGCCATGATCCACGCCATAGTAGTCTTAATTGGTTTAGTCGCCTTAGCGGGCGTATTAGCTTATTTGCCCATGTCAGCCATGGCAGCCCTGCTACTTGTTGTGGCTTGGAACATGAGTGAAGCCCACAAAGCACTACATTTAATTAAAACTGCGCCCACCAGCGATATCATGGTTTTTGTCAGTTGCTTTTCATTAACGGTTATTTTCGACATGGTGATCGCCATCAGTGTGGGAATTATCCTTGCTGCCTTGCTGTTTATGAAAGAAATTGCCGAGATGACAAAGCTTTACGATATCAGCACCAACAAGCGTTATGTGGATCAAGAGCTACCTGCCGATTGGACTGTCCTCAAAATTAACGGGCCGCTATTCTTCGCTGCTGCTGACCGCATTTTCTCCGAAATCGCGAGTCTCACCGAAGATAAACAAGTGATAGTGCTTTATCTCGATGGAGTATCTATTCTGGATGCGGGAGGATTAGCCGCACTGACGAAGCTGATTGAAAAATGCAAAGCGAATAAGACTAAGCTCATTATCGCCGATCTGCAGTTCCAGCCCATCCGAACGCTGGCAAGAGCCAAGATCCAGCCAATTGAAGGTGTATTGAAGTTTTACTCGACCCTACGTGAAGCCATGACAGAAGCGCCAGTCATCACTCAGCAAACAGAAATCACTACGGATAAGCAAATACTGTAAACCTTGCAACCCAATATCAGCTGCTTATCACTGCAAACTAACGCCAAAGGCCAAAGGCCAACCTCAGTGTTGGTCTTTTTTATTGCTCCATCACCTCACCTATTCATCGCCGCGAAAGACGTTTTTTCACACGCAAAAACGGGCAGAAATCGCTAGGATCATGGTATTATTCAGCGCCATGATGCTAGCTACCGGTGACGGCGAGACAAGCATCAACTGTACCTAGACCTGAAACAAGGTCAAAATATAATTAAAATTAGTGAGTTAAGGAGTTATCATGCAAGCCCTTGTTGCTGTTGTTATGGGTTCTAAAAGTGATTGGCCCACAATGGAAGCCGCCGCTGAGATAATGGATAAACTGCAAGTGCCTTATCATGTTGAAGTGGTTTCCGCCCATAGAACGCCAGATAAACTCATGGAGTTTGCAGCCTCTGCCGCCGAACGTGGTTTTAAAATCATCATTGGTGGCGCTGGTGGTGCAGCGCACTTACCCGGTATGATTGCCTCTAAAACTCGCTTACCCGTATTAGGTGTACCAGTCCAAAGTAAAGCCCTATCCGGCATGGATAGCTTATTATCCATCGTTCAAATGCCAAAAGGCATCGCCGTCGGCACCTTAGCCATAGGTACAGCAGGCGCATTCAATGCGGGATTATTGGCCTGCCAAATCCTTGCGAATAACGATGCAGAATTAGCGGCTCGTGTTGACGCTTTCAGAGAAGAACAGACCCGTGCGGTACTGGACAATCCAGACCCGAGGGAAGTCTAATGACCCAGACAAGCACTAAACCTAAGGTTTGGGTATTAGGTAATGGTCAGCTGGGCGCCATGTTGACCCACGCTGGTGAGCCATTAGCGATTGAAGTTAACGCCGTCGATATCATGACGCCTTCGGATGACATTCTGCCACTCGCGCCCCACGACATTATTACCGCCGAGCGCGAACAGTGGCCAGAGTCCGCCCTGAGTTTACAACTCAGCTCACACCCCCATTTTGTTAATGGTCCGGTATTTAGCCGTTTAGCCGACCGTTTTAGCCAAAAGAGTCTACTCGACCAGCTCAACGTTCCCACGGCGCCTTGGACCTTAGTCGACGATAACACCCAAGTCGATACCCTGTATCAGCACTATGGTCCTAGAGTCTTGATGAAACGCCGTACTGGGGGTTATGACGGTAAAGGTCAACATTGGCTAAAAGAAGCCGAAGCGGGTGATATTCCAAACGATTGGCGTAACCTTGCGATTGCTGAGCAAGCGATTAATTTTGATGAAGAAGTATCATTGGTTGGCGTGCGTACTCGCAAAGGCGAATGTGTGTTTTATCCGCTGACGCTGAACTTACATCAGGACGGCATTTTAATGGCGTCGATTTCGCCACTAGCACGCTTAACCCCCTTGCAAGCCCAAGCCGAAACTATGCTCAGCGCTATTATGCACGAACTTGAATACGTTGGCGTAATGGCGATGGAATGCTTCCGTGTTGGCGATGAGTTACTGGTGAATGAGCTGGCACCGCGAGTGCACAACTCTGGCCATTGGACTCAAGCCGGAACCCATATGGATCAATTCCAGCTGCATCTTAGAGCACTTTGCGGAATTGCGATCCCACAGCCACAAGTGAATTTTCAGTGTGTTATGGTCAACCTTATCGGTATCGATAATGACCCTCGCTGGTTAAGTTTGCCCAATGCTGAGTTGTACTGGTACAACAAAGAAGTTCGCCCAGGCCGTAAAGTCGGACATTTAAACCTATCAGTGCCAAATCAAACTGTGCTCAACCAGAGCATAGCCGCACTGCAAACTTGGATGCCAATCCAATACCAAGCACCATTAGCTTGGATATTGGCCGAATACGCAGAAAATTCGCGTTAATTCAGTATTTAGTACCAAAATCACTGATATGAAATTGTTCACAGTTTCATATCAGTTTATATTTCAATTTTCGTTATATACTTAACTGAACTCAGTGTGAATACGTTAGTGATGTATAGCATTCAATGATTACTAGCAATGACACAGATAAAGGAATAGTCGAGTGAAATTAAGGGATAATTTCAAACGTAAGACCATAGATCGCTTAGATTATCGCTATCATCTGCTACTGCTTATAGTGCCGATATGTCTATTCATCCTGCTGTTTATCTTTAATGCACCCACAGAAAATTGGACTATCCTGCCCTTACTGTTTGTTTGCATCATTTATATTTTTGCCTACAGCCTAATTTACTATTTGCATCAGGGTCGTTTAACTCGACTATGGCAGCATTTAGAGCAAGTCGTCACCATCAACGATGCCATCTATGAACTCGCCCATCTCTCGAGCCATTATAAAAATGAGCATGCCTTTCTGGACGCCTTACTCAATAAAGCCGTGTACGTGATTAATGGTGCCGAAATGGGCAGCATCATTAAAATCAACGAGGTGAATAATAAACTGTATTTTGAATCTGTCGTGGGGCTCGATTTAGCAAAACTCAGACAACTGGATTTTACCTTAGAGCAAACTTTTGAATATCGACTCACTGAAGGGAGATGCGATCAAGTGGTGGTCATCAATGATATGAAGAATATCAATGCGGCTAGCACCTTAACGGAAGATGATCAAAAAGTGTTACTCTCAGTGTCGAAGCAGCCGATACGCTCAACCCTGTCTAGCCCAATTCGTATTGATGGCAAACTGTATGCCATGCTCAATCTCGATAGCAGTAGCCTTGGCGCCTTTAGCGATTACGACCGCAATCTTGTCTCTATCCTAACTCACGAAGCTAGCAATGCCATTGCGCTCTATCAGAAGTCACTGCAGATCACTAAACTCGCCAATTTTGATCCATTAACAGGACTTTATAATCGAAAGAATTTTGAAGATGAACTGCACCACTGGCAACACAAGCCTCACTTAGGCAGTTTTTTAATTATTATCGATATGGACAATCTCAAGTCCATTAATGATGCCTATGGGCACCAGATGGGTGATGTTGCCATCAAGCGAACAGCCACCGCCATGCTCACCTATTGGCAAAATAAAGGCATTATTTCCCGTTTTGGTGGCGATGAGTTTGTCGCTTTATGCCATGGGCCGTTAGCTCAAATTGAACAGGACTTAGATGATATGCGCAAAACCTTGAATCAAGGTTCAGAGCTTAGCCTAGGTTTTAGTTTTGGTATTGCCCCCTTCGAAGCCGATTGGTATCAATCCTTTAAGACTGCAGATCATGCTATGTATGAGCAAAAGCGTGCAAAGAAAAAAGCCATTCAGGCATTAGAAACCTTCGCAGTGAAAGCGCAATAAATCAATTGAAGTCAGGTGCTACAGCCGATGTCAAAAGGCTAATATCAACAATCAGTAAGCGTCGGAGTTTAAGATTTGAGTTTACTATCTCGATTAGCTATCTCGATTAAATATCTAAATTGAACACCGACAGTCAGCCATTCTCACTTAGGTGGCTGACAATGATATAAAAACGTCATCTTAACCAAAAAAGAAACGCCACAGCCAAGATGAATCTAAATCTTCTTGGCAGGTTTTATATTGAGCCGCGTAGCGTTTCGACCTCGCATCCACCTTGTTCGCCACTTTCACTAACCACGCCTTAGATTTGTAACTGCCACGGCGATAACCGCCCCAGCCTTCATGATAATTAAGATACTGCGCCCGCGCATCCCATTTAGATACACCATTTATCTTATGGGTTTTGCTGATAAACCAGCCCATAAAATCCAAGGCATCATCGAAATCACTGCGGCTCGACCAACTGTTTCCCGTCTCACGCACATAATCATCCCACGTCATGGTCTTAGCCTGCGCATAACCATAGGCATCGCTGGCACGGCCAATAGGGATAAAACCTAAAAAGTATTCCATCGGTGGCGCGGCGTTGTGCTTGAATGAACTCTCTTGATACATCATAGCTAACGGCACATGCACTGGCACACCCCATTTATCACGGACATCTTTAGCGGCATCGTACCAATCTCTGTGTTCTTGAAATATCTCACACAAATTTTCGGGAGACTTAGGCGGAGATGTCGCGCAACCTGACAAGATGCCGAGACTTGCGCAGAGTAAGATAGCGGAGGATTTATTCATTAATATCATGTTCTTTGGAGAGTTAGCTCGCGCCATGATGTCATAGACTCAGGCTGAGGCAAGCATAAAAAGCCTTTTTTGCGCTTAGAAGATCTCAACGCTAGGGGCTAAATCAATATGACTTAAATCGTATGTTGCTGGCTTACCACTTGAACTTAACACTTTGGCTATTTCGTTTCGGGACTCAGCTCAAACTGACACTCATGATCTTCTTGCTGCCACACGCCGGGTTCCCAATACGCAGTGTCTTTACCCATATAGCGCTTATCGGTGTGAAATAACGCACCGATATGATAACGCTGATGACTTTCAACATTGAGCTTGAATACTTTGGGTGTCCGCGCGGCAAGCGTGACTGACAAACTTGGATCATCAATCAGCTCCGCAACGATAAATTCATATTCGCCAGGCGCTAACTGATAATTAGGCTTAGAAACGACTGCCTGCCCGTTTAAATGGGTCACCACCACTCGATACCAGTGAGTACTGGCATCGGGCTGCAAATAACCCGACACAGTACCACAGCCCAGTGGATCTTCAGGTGACGCGGCGCAGCCAGATAACAAGGCACTGAACCCAATCAAAGCTACGCAGGCACGTAGGCCAGTGAAAGAGAATAACCCCTCTTTCACAGCTTCACTCCAAAGTAATCTTCTAGATAATCATCGAATGAAACTGCACTCTGCGCCGCCTCTAGTTCAGCTTGCTTGTTAAGCGAACTGGATGCTTCAGCTTGATACTGCGCTATGGTCTTGCTCGACAAGGGATAATCGATAAAGTATTGATAGTATTGCTGCGCTAACGTCATTACCCACTGACCATGATCTTGGCCCTTGTTGATCACGTTTTGAAGTACTTGTCCCGACAGGGTTAAATTCGGATCTTCAGCCGCTTTACGCCAATGGGCCAAAGCCACTTGATAATCCGTCCCCTCACCATCGAGCAATACTGCCAAAGGTTGCAAGGCATCAAACAACTCTTCTAACCAAGATTTAAGCGAACGTGAACCGTCTGCGGTTAATAACTCAAGCCCAGGTTTACGGCCTTCAAGCACCACAGCTTTAAGATTCGCGCTTAATCTCGCCTCTTCGCTCGCCTCAGACTTAGGCGACTGCGTTAATAAACAATAGAGTAGGAATAAATCAAGGAAACGCACTTGTGTCACCTCAATGCCAACCGGGCTAAATGGATTAACATCCAACGCTCTCACTTCAATGTATTCCACCCCAGCACGGGCCAAAGCTTCAGACGGTTTCTCGCCACTACGTGTGACCCGTTTCGCACGGATTGGCGAGTAGAACTCGTTTTCAATCTGCAATACATTGGCATTAAGTTGACGATACTCACCATCGACTTTAACGCCGATATTAGCAAAGTTTGCTGAAGGCATTTTAGTGGCAGCATTCACGCCAGCCAGATACTCAGGCAAAGAGTTATAGCTGATATTTAGATCTTCTTGCTCTTTGTTGGTGTAGCCTAAATCACTCATACGCAACGAAGTGGCATAGGGCAGATACAGAGTTCCGTGGCCCGTTTTTTCAAACTTGAGGTCGGTTTTTTGATCTTTAATAAAGGAGCTACATAACGCTGGCGAGGCACCAAATAAATAAGGTAGTACCCACACTAAACGGCGATAGTTACGGATCAAGCCGAAATAGGATTCTGAAATAAAATCATCGTAAGTTAACTCTTTATCACTTAACTCATACAGACTTTGCCATAATTCTTGCGATACCGAAAAGTTAAAGTGCACCCCAGAGATGATCTGCATCAGGGCGCCATAACGATAGGTTAACCCCTTACGATACAAGGTTTTCATCATGCCAGTATTCGATGAGCCATAGCGGGCAACGGGGATCTGTTGCTCATCTTTCACATAGCAAGGCATGCTCACGGGCCACAAACGCTGACCATTTAAGTGGCGCACGCTGAAGGCATGAGTCTCAGTTAACCCTGTAAGAAGTTGCTCAACATTGTGATTTACTGGCGTAATAAACTCGAGCAAGGCTTCACTGTAATCCGTCGTAATACGTGAATGCATTAACGCCGAGCCTAAGGCTTCGGGATGCGAGTCTGTAGCGAGATAACCAAACTCATCAATCCGCAACGCCTCACGTTCTATGCCACGTAACATACCCAAGAGTGCTGTGCGCCCATTGGCGTCCGAGAGATGTTGTACTAATTCATTGAATGACTTCAATTTGCGCTTCTCTAATTGGTGATTCGCTATCGCGACAAGGTTAACAGTCAGACCTTTATTTTGAGGCTTATCTTGCAAAATATGCCTCAAAATAAATCTAAACCTGTCTGTGGGGCAAGCCAAATTCACACCTTGTATGATTAAAAGCAGACGGTGACAGCTAATGCTGTCACCGTCTTTCGATGTAAATCCGGTAAATATAGGGCAAATAGTCGTTAACTAATACACCTGTCTATCTACCTATATAAGGGCGAAATACTAATTTACAATACTAAAGTTTCAATTGGATAGCCCAATACCGCTAAATCCGCTTCAATTGTCGCTTTATCTCCCACCACCAGAATCACCATTTTATTGATATCTAGCTCGGAAGCCGCGAGGGCATTGAGTTCATCTTTTGTTACAGTATTAATGATCTTGTCCTGTTGAGTCGTAAAATCTTGACTCAATTGGTAACGTTGGATCATCCGCATAAAGCCCGCTTTTTGATACGGTGTTTCATAATCAAGAGCTTGCCCTTGAGAGACTGAATTACGCATAAAGGCAAGTTCAGTATCCGTCATGCCCTGCTGCTGATAAGCACTGATTTCTTTTACAAACTCAATGAGTGCTTTCGCCGTCACGTCACTGCGAACGTTACTTGATGCGACAAAATCGCCCACTTCAGCACCGCCTGTAAAACGAGTGCGAGCACCATAGGTATAACCTTTATCCTCACGTAAATTTAGGTTGATACGGCTATTGAATGCGCCGCCTAACGGATAATTCATCAGATAAGATTTAAAATAATCGCCTGTGGCATCGTAGGGTAATGCGCGCTTGGCAATATTGATTACCGATTGCGCCGCACCAGGTTTATCAATCACATAAATTGTGCCGCCTTTTAATGCAGGGAGTGGCTTAAGTGGCGGTACCACAGCTGCTTCTCCTTTCCACTGGTTTAATCCCGCTAATTTAGGCAGCAATGCAGATTCAGATAAATTAGCAACAGTGACAATTTTAGCGTTGCCGCCTTGATACTGCTGGGCATAAAACGCTTTTACATCGGCTAACGTAAGCGCCGCGACTGAATCGAGCGTACCAAGATCATTCACACCTAACGCATTGTCTTTACCGTATAACAAAGACGGCAACGCCGTATCAGCCAGATAGCTAGGATCGGACTGCATATGCTGGATCTGTTGTAATTGCTGCTGTTTCACTCGCGCAAAGTCAGCTTCGCTGAACGCTGGTTGAAACAGCTTTTCTTCCATAATCGCCAGCGTCTCATCTAAATGTGCTGTCAGAGCCGATACTTTGATCGAACTTTGATATTCAGACGCACTAAAATCGACACTACTACCTAGCATTTCTAAGGCTTGTGATAGTCCTTCACTGCTGCGCTTCTGACTCGATTCATTAAGCATTTCAGCAGTCAGCGTTGCTAAGCCTGCTTTTTCGACGGGTATGAGTCTGTGGCCACCATTGAGATAAACAATTAACTCAACTGTTGGTGTTTCAGTACTTTGAGTGCCCATGACTTCGATGCCATTGGCTAAGGTTTTTGTCCAAATTTTAGGTACTTTGAGCATAGGTGCAACGCCAGATGCAGGCATCTTAGTCCGATCAAAACTTGAAACAAGTTCAGGCTTGGGCAAATCCCCCTCTACCGCAGTGTGTGCAATCGGCAACGTTGCAGGCGTGAAGTTATCCGCATGGGCAATAAGTGACGTCATTCCCTGCGGCACCACACTCATAACCACCATAGGTTTATCTTTAATGTATTGCTTAAACACGCGCATCACATCGTCTTTGGTCACATTGGCATAACGATTCAGATCTGAGGCAATCATGTTCGGATTGCCCGACAGCGTTTGGTTCATCGCTAAGGTCGACACTTTGCCAGAAACACTCTGCAGGCTATAAATGGTATCAGCCTCAAACTGCACTTTGACTTTTTGCAGATCGTCATCGGTAACGCCACGTTGCTCAAACTCCTTAATCGAGTCGAGGATACGTTGCTCCAGATCCGCCAATTTGCCGCCCTTTTCAGGATTGGCTAAAGCATAAATCGACATCTGACACGCAAGCTCTTGACAAGGATGACTCACATTAGCCTGCACGGCATAACCGTCCTTAACCAAGTTTTTATATAATAAGGATGTTTTACCACCACCTAAAATATTGGCCAACAGATCGAGCGCGGCCTCATCTGAATGTCTAGCGTATACGGTAGGAAAACCAATACGGATCAAAGGCAAGTGCACTTGATCTTCCATGGAGATGTAACGTGTCTTGTCTAAGTTAACCAGCGCCTTTTGCTCTAACGAGACTTCAGGACCACGGGGGATTTCACCAAAATATTTATTGACCCAGGCTAAGGTTTGCATTTCATCGAAATCGCCACCTATGGTCAAGGTCGCATTATTAGGGCCATACCAACGTTGGAAAAAGTGTTTAACATCGTCAACCGTGGCGCGATTAAGATCGTCCGGCCAGCCAATTACAGGCCAAGAATAAGGATGACCGACAGGATACATAGCTTGGCTAAAACGCTCACTCATGCGGCCATAGGGCTGATTATCGATACGTTGTGCACGCTCGTTTTTGACGGTTTCGCGCTGCACTTCGAATTTTTCACTAGTGAGTGCCGGCAACAAAAAGCCCATACGGTCCGACTCGAGCCACAACATTTTTTCTAATTGATTGTTGGGTACTGTCTCAAAGTAATTGGTTCTGTCGGTATTGGTCGTGCCATTTAGGGTACCACCGGCTTCGGTAACCACTTCAAAATGCTGTTCATCGGCAACATGCTGTGAGCCTTGGAACATCATGTGTTCAAATAAATGCGCAAATCCCGAACGCCCAGCTAATTCACGGGCAGAGCCCACATGATAAGTGACGTCGACATGCACTAAGGGATCGGAATCATCTTGATGTAAAATAACCGTTAACCCATTGGCTAATTGGTACTTTTTGTAGGGGATCCCTACTTGCGAATCGGCCAATTGCACATTTTCGATAAGTTTAACGCCTGCGGGCAAGTTCGCCGTAGTCGTTTCAGATGCACAACCCGCAAGTGCGGCAGAAATTGCGACCGCTAATATCCATTTCTTCAAAACATTCCCCTCATACATCAATGGGCCAAAAATACAGCTTCATAATCATAGTGCTGCGTTTAGTCATAGTGCGCTTAAATGATTAAGCATTGGGATTTATGACTCGCAAAATTGACACTAAGTTCCTATCTATACAGTAAATTCAGTCTAAACGGAAAAACACTCCCGCCCTTGACCATTAAATGCATCCTAGCGCCATCATGCCATCCATTGCAGCACGGCAGCGGCAATAATTAAGTAACGAATTGTTTTACCAATTAAAATCATCACCAAAGAAGGTATTAACGGTAGCCTCAACCAACCCGCCAATAAACAGAGAATATCACCGATAATCGGTGCCCATGAGAGTAACAACGCCCACACGCCGTAGCGTTCAATCAAGGCGAGCCCCTTTGCGTGTTTACCTGTCGCTAACGCTTCTGGTGATTTTGCGAGGCGACCTAAGCGACCTAAATAGAAACTGGTCATCGCGCCCAACGTATTGCCAATACTAGCCACCACGACCAGCGCAACCCAAGCCTCTGGGGTATTGTTTAATAACGCCACGAGTAAGACTTCAGATCCCCCCGGTAACAAAGTGGCCGCTAAAAAAGCGCCGGAGAACATAATACCTAACTCAGTCATAATGGCTTACTCAATGATAAATCTCTCTTTTTGTATTCAATGCGATGAGGTTTGCCATGGGTTAATTGAATGTTTCACTTAATCTTTTTACAACAAACTCACTTATCACAATAAGTTATAAGAAAAACGGTTTGTTATAACCCTAGCTCTGTCGATACAATAGGTTAACTATGGCAGGCAATAACCATGCGCATGACTGAGAGCGCGTTAACATCACGCTCAACTCGTTAAATACGAATCCTATCATCGCAGGCCTATTGGCTCACTCTTAATTTATTTTTCTGGAATATGCATGATCCTTCAAACCATTAGCCGCATTCCGTTTTGGCAAAAAGTCTTAGCAGGCTTTATCTTAGGTGCGCTCGTTGGCGTTATTTTAGGTGAAAGCGCCACAGTACTAAAACCATTAGGTGATCTGTTCATTGGGGCCATTAAGATGTTGGTCGCACCTTTGGTATTTTGTGCCATTGTCGTGAGTATCACATCACTCAACTCGCAAACCAGCCTGAAACGCCTGAGCTTGAAAACTTTGGGTATGTTCATGCTGACAGGCACAATCGCCTCTCTGATCGGCTTAGCTGTAGGCTCAATGATCGACATGGGTGGCACCATGCAACTCACAACGACTGAAGTGCGCGAGCGTAATATTCCCGGTTTCGCACAAGTGTTGCTCGACATGATCCCTGTCAATCCTTTTGCTTCACTCGCTGAAGGCAATGTACTGCAAATTATCGTATTTGCAGCTTTGGTGGGTATCGCTATCAATAAAGTCGGCGAGAAAGCAGAGCCATTAAAACGCACCATTGAAGCAGGCGCAGAAGTCATGTTCCAACTGACTCGCATGGTCTTAAAACTCACTCCTATCGGTGTGTTTGGTTTAATGGCATGGGTTGTCGGTGAATATGGTTTATCGACTCTACTGCCTTTAGGTAAGTTTATCGGGGCTATCTACATTGCCGCCTTTATCCACATCATCTTTGTTTACGGTGGCTTAGTGAAATTTGTCGGTGGTTTAAGCCCACTGCAATTTTTCCGTAAAGCTATGCCAGCACAGTTAGTCGCCTTTAGTACTTCTTCAAGTTTCGGTACTTTACCTGCGAGCACCCGCGCAGTCGAAACCATGGGTGTATCAAAGCGTTATAGTGCCTTTGTGATGCCATTAGGTGCGACCATGAACATGGACGGTTGTGGAGGTATTTACCCTGCGATTGCCGCTATCTTCATCGCGCAGATTTACAATATTCCGCTCGATACACTGGACTATGTAATGATTGCCGTGACTGCAACCGTGGCTTCTGTTGGAACCGCTGGCGTACCAGGAAGTGCGATGGTGATGTTAACTGTTACCTTAGGTGTGATTGGTCTGCCACTTGAAGGCATTGCCTTTATCGCCGCGATTGACCGTATTATCGATATGATCCGCACAGCAACTAACGTAACGGGCGATATGATGACTGCTGTTGTGATTGGTAAATCCGAAAATGAACTCGATGAAGTACAATTCTATTCGAACGACAATCAAGACATTACACCTGTGAGTTCGTAGCAATAACAATACTGTATAAACAGTATTAAGCTAAATCATCAATACCATTGCACAGTAAGAGACCGCTTCGGCGGTCTCTTTTATTATTCTGCAAACGGTCTTTGATCTATTGGCTTTAGAAGCCACAATCAACTTCGACAGTCTCTATCAACTGCAAAATAGGTTACTCAAATAAGATCAAGCTGTTAGACTCTAAAACTACTCTAACTCACACTTTAGCAGAACAAACAATGACGAGACTCTTCCTTATCCCGCTGATCCTATGTTTGTTTTGGGCGTTATTTTTAAAAGCCAACAAACTCACGCTAAAACAAGGCCGGCGAGGTTTTATCTACATTATCGGTATAGGTGGCGGGCTGATTTTAATCCTTATGGCATTACTCTGGTTAACGGCTTAGGTTAATACCAAGGATTCATTTTCTAAATTAGTGACTTAACAAAAAGCCAACTCAATACTGAGTTGGCCTTAGTGATAAAACAGCGTTAACGACTAGAATAAATTCGAAGATAAACCCGCTAAATTTACCCACTCAGTTAACCCACTCTGTCATCAACCCAGCACGGCAAGTAAAATCCCCGCAGCCACAGCAGAACCTAGCACTCCCGCCACATTGGGACCCATGGCGTGCATTAACAAGAAGTTGTGTTGGTTGGCCTCTAATCCAACTTTGTTCACAACTCGTGCTGCCATAGGTACAGCCGACACCCCTGCGGCACCAATCAACGGATTAATCTTACCACCCGACAACTTACACATCAGTTTTGCCATCAATACACCTGCAGCAGTACCAATGCCAAATGCTAAAGCTCCCAATACCAAAATTCCTAAGGTTTCCAGTCGCAGGAATTGGTCGGCAGATAACTTAGAACCGACAGCTAGACCTAAGAAAATCGTAACGATATTGATAAGCTCGTTCTGCGCCGTTTTCGATAATCTATCCACCACGCCCGATTCACGCATCAAGTTACCAAGGCAAAACATGCCCACTAACGGCGTGGCAGCAGGTAAAAAGAGGATCGTTAATCCCAGCACCATCAAAGGGAAAATGATCTTTTCCTTCTTGCTGACTTCGCGCAGCTGCTCCATTTTAATTTCGCGCTCAGCTTGGGTTGTCAGTAAGCGCATGATCGGCGGTTGAATAATCGGGACTAGTGCCATGTAGGAATAGGCCGCGACCGCAATCGCCCCCAATAACTCAGGCGCCAGTTTGGAGGCGA
The DNA here is from genome assembly GCF_025653595.1 of Shewanella sp. SM95. Classification (NCBI taxonomy): domain Bacteria; kingdom Pseudomonadati; phylum Pseudomonadota; class Gammaproteobacteria; order Alteromonadales; family Shewanellaceae; genus Shewanella; species Shewanella sp. SM95. The sequence goes on along the minus strand of NZ_JAKKSE010000023.1, from coordinate 3,687 downwards.
GGAAAATCGCCGTCGGTCCATCAGCACCGCCAATAATCGCAATGGCCGCCGCATCCTTCATGGTGAACTCAAAGCCCGGCACTAAGTTCAGCGCTATTGCGCCAATCAGTGTCGCAAAAATCCCAAACTGCGCAGCCGCCCCTAATAACAGAGTTTTAGGATTCGCGATCAAGGCACTAAAGTCAGTTAGCGCACCAACACCCATAAAGATCAACAGTGGGAACACCCCAGTCTCAATCCCCACATGATAGGCGTAATACAGCATGCCACCTTCTTCGGTAAATCCCGCATGGGGAATGTTAGCCAGCACTGCACCAAAACCAATGGGCAACAATAGCAAAGGCTCAAATCCACGCACGATGGCGAGATACAAGAGCAAAGCGCCCACTGCCATCATTAACACTTGCCCGCCAGTAAAGTGAGCGATACCTGTCTCGGCCCAAAAAGCCATTAAACCTTCCATTATGACTCCTACGCCAAGGCCAGTAATTGAGAACCCACAGACACTGAGTCACCTTCTTTCACCCAAATCTTAGCGATAATGCCATCGCCCTGTGCACGAATTTCGGTTTCCATCTTCATCGCCTCAAGGATGATCACGACATCGCCTTCACACACTCTATCGCCTGGAGAAACATGCACTTTGAAGATGTTGCCCGACAAAGGCGCGCTCATTTCAAGCCTGATTTCACCATGGCTTTTTGCTGGCGTTGTACTATCAGTCACAGCTTGCATAGCATGAACACTTTGTCCCTGTGGCTGGATTTGCGAGATCTCACCGCCTGCGGCGACTTCAACTATGTACTCTTGCCCTTCGACTGTTACCGTGTAGGTTTCAGGGCCGCGATCCGCTGTATTAGAAGCATCAAGTACCGAAGTCAATTCAGGTTTAGGCTCAAAGGCACCCGGATCGTCACGATTCTTTAAGAACTGCAATCCTATCTGTGGGAAGAGTGCATATGTCAGCACATCATCGTCATGCTCTGACGATAGGCGAATGCCTTGTTCCTGTGCTTTATCAGCTAACTCAAGCCGTAATTTAGCCAGCTCTGGCGTTAATAAATCAGCAGGGCGACATGTAATGGCTTCGGCTCCTTGTAAGACTCTCGCTTGCAATGCGGCATTGACTGGCGCAGGTGTCGTGCCATATTCGCCCTTAAGCACGCCTTCAGTCTCTTTAGTCAGTGACTTATAACGCTCACCCATCAACACATTAATGACCGCCTGCGAGCCGACAATCTGCGATGTAGGTGTCACTAAGGGCAAAAAACCTAAGTCAGCACGCACGCGGGGAATTTCTTCCAAGACCAAGTCCATCTTATCGGCCGCGCCTTGTTCCTTTAGTTGGCTCTCCATATTGGTCAGCATGCCACCAGGCACTTGTGCACGTAAGATCCGCGAATCGATGCCTTTCAGCGCGCCTTCAAACTTAGCGTACTTCTTGCGCACCTCACGGAAATAAGCGGCAATCTCCTCAAGCAACACCATATCGTAACCCGTTGCACGCTCAGTATCTTCCACCATAGCGATAACGGTTTCAGTTGCAGTATGTCCATAGGTTTGACTCATCGACGAAATTGCCGTATCGAGCACATCGATACCCGCTTCAATGGCTTTCTGATAAGTGGCCGTACTCAACCCTGTCGTCGCATGACAATGCATAGATAACACGAGTTGCGTTTGGGATTTTAGTCGACTGATAAGCTCAAACGCTTCCATCGGCTTAAGCAACCCCGCCATATCTTTGATACACAAAGAATCACATCCCATATCTTCGAGACGTTTTGCCATATCAACCCAAGTCTCTATGGTATGCACAGGGCTAGTCGTGTATGAGATAGTCCCCTGCGCATGGCCGCCAACTTGGCGCACCGCTTTCACCGCAGTTTCGAGATTACGAACATCATTCATTGCATCGAAAATACGAAATACATCGACGCCATTGGTATGGGCACGATCAACAAAACGCGTGACTAAATCATCGGCATAATGGCGATAACCTAATAAGTTTTGGCCACGCAGCAACATTTGCTGCGGCGTATTCGGCATTGCCTTTTTCAACTCACGAATTCTGTCCCAGGGATCTTCACCAAGATAACGAATACAGGCATCAAAAGTCGCCCCGCCCCAAGATTCCAATGACCAGAAACCGATCTTATTGAGTAACGGCGCTATAGGTAACATGTCATCAATGCGTAAGCGCGTCGCTAAAATGGATTGATGTGCGTCCCGCAATACGACATCAGTTAAAAATAATGGCTTAGCCACTGCTGTCGTAGAATTAGATACAAAAGTCATACTGCTCCCCATTACTTAATCTGTGAACGATACTGCTTTACCGCTAGTGAAATCGCAGCGACCAAACTTGGCTCTAACGGTTTAGCATCAGATTGCGCTACCCTCTGCTGACTCTTAGCATGATTTTTAGCAAAACGTGCAGATGCAGCATCGACTGCACACCAACGCGCAACCAAATGAATCCCAAGGATTAGTACACTTAAAAATAAATAAACTAAGCCCATCCCCAAAAACATAATGCCAACGGCATCCAATAAAGATTGCGTTACATCCTCCATAGCTCCCCTACCCCTTACTCTCTAGATCCCTATCAACAGCGCGATTGCCCCAAAATCATCGCTATCGCATTACAAGTTCAAAATTCATCAAATGAACAGCTCCAAACTATGGTTCTTCCGTAAACAGACACATAGCGACCACCAATCAGAAAAAATCGAATAAAAAATCACATTTCAAAGCTAACTAATCACACAACAAGAAAACCAGCTGAACTCAACCTGCTACGAACATAACCAATTGATAACAAAAAAACCATATCAATGTAAATTGGTCTTACCAATATTAAGTAGATCCACAGGCGGCAAGTTATTAATCCTCATAAATCGAGCGATTAATTCAATATTCCATAATGAAACAAGCATAATGTTGGATTTAAGCTGAAGTGATGTCTTAGGCTAAAAAATGATTCCTAAATTGAAAACAACGAGCATAGGAATAAATCAAGTGAAAAAATATGCAAATTTAACAATCCAAGTCACTGCTATTTGATTCTGAGAGAAGATAAAAAAGAATGTCGTTCTGAAGGCATTGATTGAAGAAGAGGAATGGGTTCAATTCAGCAAATTAAATCAACTTAAATGCCCCCTAGATACCAACACAGAGCAGTACCTAGCAATACGGTTGGTGTGGAACGGCTATCTTAAAAGATAAGCAACAGTGCTACCTGAGCTAGAGCTCAGTAATTGAAATGGCTAGTGAGTTGGTGAGTTGGTGAGTTGGTGAGTTGGTGAGTTGGTGAGTTGGTGAGTTGGTGAGTTGGTGAGTAAAAATAGCGGAGAAACATGCAAGTTGAAAGAAAAACGGACTAATTTCTACAAATTACAGATGCAAAAAAGCCAGCTTATTTAGCTGGCTTGGTTACATCTCAATGAGATAATTAGGCGCTTGGCGATGACCTACTCTCACATGGGGAGACCCCACACTACCATCGGCGCGTTTGCGTTTCACTTCTGAGTTCGGGATGGGATCAGGTGGTTCCACAAGGCTATTGTCACCAAGCAAATTCTGTTTATTACCGTGTCCATCACTGGCTCACGCTAATAATAATTCGGAAAGCTGATTTTCTTTGTTTGAGTTCAAACTTCATCAAGTGTCGATATTCTGTCTAAG
>NZ_JAKKSE010000022.1:0-74017 GCF_025653595.1 Shewanella sp. SM95 | reverse complement strand
GGCCCGAAGGTCCCCTCCTTTCCCCCGTAGGGCGTATGCGGTATTAGCAGTCGTTTCCAACTGTTATCCCCCTCGACTGGGCAGATCCCTAGGCATTACTCACCCGTCCGCCGCTCGCCACCTCAGAAGTAAACTCCCTTGTGCTGCCGCTCGACTTGCATGTGTTAGGCCTGCCGCCAGCGTTCAATCTGAGCCATGATCAAACTCTTCAATTAAAGTTTTGTTGCTTCCGTCTTGCGACTTCAGCGACTCAATGAATTCTGATTTTTTGTTTCTARCTAAAGAAACAAACTGTACATATTACTATGAACACTCATTGTTACATTGATTTAAATTTTTGACTGCCAACCCGAAGGYTAAGCAGTTTCGATTAACTCAACACCTGTGAGTGTCCACACAGATTTCTTGTTTTATCTTGTTAAAGAGCGTTGACCACATACCGTTGCYGGCGGGTCGTGCTGATGCTTCATCAGCTCAGGGTCGTGYATTTTACGCATTTCCCGTTYCGCGTCAAGGAGTATTTTWCAACTTCTTGCTGCGCTTGAATTAAGTGCTTAAAAGCSACTCAATTCAACCTAACTCGTCAGCTTGCTTTCGCTGTCTGCCGTGTCAGTGGATGCGCATTATAGGGAGCAGGAGATTTTGTGCAAGGGCTTTTTGTAGGAAAATAACGATTAATAGTTTAGACGTTTACTTATCAAACGATACGTATAAAAAAGGGACTAAAAAGCCCCTTTATCTCGATTAAGTCTGGCAATCTATATGAGTCACGCTCAGTTAGATCATCATTAATACTGTTATCTATGGACTGAAGAAGCGAGATTCTTGCTCAACTTCGACTTCTTCACCGTCGATATGAGTTTTCACTTTTATCTCGATGTTAGTAACTGAACGAGAAAGCTCAACCGGATCAACCCCAACGCTAATAGGTAACGTTAATACTTCACCACCCGCAATAGTGACCGAAGTTGGACCGTACCATTTATAGTTGTCTAATCCTTCGACACTCATAGTGTATTCGTGGGATTGCTCAGTCTTATTAAGAATCTTCAAGGTGAAGGTGTTTTCAATCAAACCCTGGTTGTTCTCTCTATAGAGCTGGTTACGATCACGAATGATGTCCATACGCACAGGTGCTATGGTCGCACTGGAGTATATAAAGACTAATATCATCGCCATCAATACCACGCCATAACCGACAAGCTTAGGTCGCAGCACTTTTTGCTTTATACCTTCTAACTTGTTCTCTGTGGTATAGCTGATAAGCCCTTTCTCGTACCCCATACGATCCATAGTTTGGTCACAAGCATCGATACAAGCACCGCAGTTAATGCACTCATATTGCAGACCGTTACGAATGTCGATTCCCGTAGGACATACCTGCACACACAAGTCACAGTCGATACAGTCACCAAGGCCTAGCTCTTTTGGGTCATCTTTACGCGAACGCGGACCACGGGTCTCACCACGTTTAGTATCGTAACCTACGATAAAGGTATTCTTATCGAACATGGCCGCTTGGAAACGAGCATAAGGGCACATGTGGATACACATGATTTCACGCATCCAACCCGCATTGCCGTATGTGGCAAGTGTAAAGAACACAACCCAGAAGTAGATACCGCCAGAAGCATTAAGCGTAAATACATCGACATAGACTTCACGACTTGGCACAAAATAGGACACAAAGGTCATCGCCGTCATCAGTGAGAGCAATAGCCAGGCCGTATGTTTTGCCGTTTTACGCCAGAGTTTGTCAAAGCTCCATGGCATTTGATCTAACTTAATGCGTTTATTGCGTGCGCCTTCAAGTTTTTCCTCGAACCAGATGAACATAAAGGTCCATACTGTTTGGGGGCAAGTGTATCCACACCAAACACGGCCAAGATAGGTGGTCACAAAAAACAGAGCGAAGGCAGCGATCATAAACAACGCTGCAAGCAAGGTGAGATCCTGCGGCCAAATCGTTAAACCGAAGACGTGAAACTTTTGTTCGCCCAAGTTAAACCATACGGCTTGACGGTCGCCCCAAGGGATCCAAGGTAAAAGCAGGAAAAATAACATGGCAATCCAGCCCATGCGGCGACGTACGCTACTCCACAAACCGTCTATTGCTCGGACATAAATCCGATTACGAGGATTAAAGCGATCGGCTTTACTCGCATCTGGCTGGTGAATCTTAATTCGATTGGTTTTCGAATAGTCCTTGTTGTTAGATTCTGAGTTCATCGTTACAGCCTTTTACTGCTTTAATATTGGACGAAAACTAGCTTATTATACCCATATTCTTAATGGTTATTCACTTATGTTGGACTAAAAGATGAAAGGTTGGATCATATTGGCGCTACTCGCGGGTGCTTTATATTACTTATACACAGAAACAGATAAATTAGATGTTCCTATTGCAAAGACTGAGGCGATGATCAAAGAAATAGAGAATAAAGTTGACTCTATGACAGGAACAAAAATTATTAAAATCGACCATAAACGGACTAAGGTAAGAACCGACATCATAGAACGTTTATCCACATTAGAACTCGAAGCCTTCAATCAAATTCCAATGACACCCGAGTCTATTGCCGCCTTTAAGGCTAACTATTGCGGTACTATGGCACCTCAACATCCAGTGTTTAGCAAAGATAATCAGCTTTATCTATGTGATCACCTTTAATCATTACAGACTCATAGGCAAACGGGATTTTGCTATATAGCGCTAAGGTTTAGACTTAGGTGATTGACCTTATATATTATTCCGCCTAGCCTTTGAGGCATTACAGCATAAAGGCCTATGAATCATGACCCAACAAGTATCAGACATTTTTGATCCCACCCTATGGGATGAAATCAGTGGATTTCATTTCGACGATATTACTTACCACAGAGCCAAAGCGCACGGCACAGTACGCATTGCCATTAATCGCCCAGAGTGCCGTAACGCCTTCCGACCTAAAACCGTTGATGAATTATTTATCGCACTCGACCATGCACGCCAATGGTCTGATGTGGGTTGCGTACTGCTTACGGGTAACGGTCCTTCGGCAAAAGATGGTGGCTGGGCGTTCTGTTCAGGTGGCGATCAACGTATTCGCGGCAAAGATGGCTATAAATATGAAGGCGCCGAAGAAGGTAAAGCCGATCAAGCCAGAATGGGCCGCTTACATATATTAGAAGTGCAACGCCTTATCCGCTTTATGCCTAAAGTGGTCATCGCCGTTGTGCCAGGTTGGGCGGTGGGTGGCGGCCATAGTTTACACGTAGTGTGCGACTTAACCTTAGCCTCGAAAGAACACGCAATATTTAAACAAACCGATCCCGATGTTGCGAGCTTCGACTCAGGTTATGGCAGTGCTTATCTCGCCAAAATGATAGGTCAAAAACGTGCCCGCGAAATCTTCTTCTGCGGATTTAACTACAGCGCTGATGAAGCCTTCGACATGGGTATGGTTAATAAATCCGTTCCCCATGCAGAGCTAGAAACCGAAGCATTAATGTGGGCGAAAGAGATTAACTCTAAATCACCTACGGCTATGCGTATGCTTAAATACGGCTTCAACATGACTGATGATGGTATGGTCGGTCAGCAATTATTTGCCGGTGAAGCGACGCGTTTAGCCTATGCGAGCGCCGAAGCACAGGAAGGACGCGATGCCTTCCTCGAAAAACGCGATCAAGATTTTTCAGCCTTCCCTTGGCACTACTAATTTTAGAATTGTATTAATTTACGTTTAAATGCTCAAAGCCCTCCATCGTGAGGGCTTTATGTTTTTTACAACGGATAAATAGATAAAACCGTTTAAACTAATCTGAAAACACGGCTTTTAATTTTAATGAGAATTGTTATCATCTAAACATTCCCGCTGGGAGCCTATTTAGAGGACAAGATCATGACTAAGACACTCACTTTTGCTGTACTACATTTTAGCGTCGCTTTTACCGTAACCTATTTATTAACTGGCAGCGTAGTCGTCGGTGGCGCAGTAGCCTTAGTAGAACCCGCGATTAACACTGTAGTGTTTTACTTCCATGACAAAGTGTGGAAACGCATTGAGGCAAAAAAGCAGCACGAACTAGATGCCATTCCAGCATAGAAAGCTAAGCCACCAGCATTTGCTATTGCTATAAGTTAATCGTCATTTTGTCGTGAATCTAAATGAAAAAACCGCCAATAAAGGCGGTTTTCATTTAAATACCTCTATTTATTCTACTGTTACAGATTTTGCCAAGTTACGTGGTTGATCCACGTCGGTACCTTTGATTAATGCAACATGGTACGACAATAGCTGTAAAGGAATAGTGTAGATCAGTGGCGCCATAAAGATGTCACAGTGTGGCACAGGGATCACTTTCATCGTGTCATCCGACTCGAACTCGGCATCTACATCGGCAAACACATACATTAAGCCGCCACGGGCACGCACTTCTTCAACATTCGATTTCAGTTTTTCGAGCAATTCATTGTTTGGCGCAACGACAATCACTGGCATATCGGCATCGATAAGCGCTAGTGGGCCGTGTTTTAATTCGCCAGAGGCATAAGCTTCAGCATGAATATAAGAAATCTCTTTCAGCTTTAACGCGCCTTCCATCGCAATCGGATATTGATCGCCACGGCCAAGGAATAATGCATGGTGTTTATCGGCAAAATCTTCAGCCAATTCTGCAATAGCAGCATCTAAACCTAAAGCTTGTTCCACTTTTGCTGGCATAGATTGTAGGCTTTGAGTGATTTGAGCCTGCATTTGATCAGACATACCATTGTGGCGACCGATCACCGCAGTCAACATTAATAAGCCAGCAAGTTGTACTGTGAAAGCTTTAGTCGATGCCACGCCAATCTCGGCGCCCGCTTTCATCATGTAAGCCATGTCAGATTCGCGAACCAATGATGAACCTGGCGCATTACAAATGGTCAATGTGGCTTTGTAACCCATTTCTTTCGCTAAGCGCATGGCCGCTAAGGTATCGGCGGTTTCACCCGATTGTGAAATCGTCACCAACAGGCTATTTGGGAATAAGTGCGACTTGCGATAACGGAATTCAGAGGCAATTTCGACGTTACAAGACACGCCAGCCCAATCTTCTAACCAGTAACGTGCCGCCATGCCCGCATGGTAACTAGTACCACAGGCGATGATTTGCACATGTTTGATATCTTTTAAAAACTCAGCAGCGTTGTCACCAAAAGCCGTGTCTAGCACTTGCTTATTAGCAATACGACCTTCAATTGTGCGCGTCAGTGCCAATGGCTGCTCGTAAATTTCTTTAAGCATATAGTGGCGATATTCGCCTTTGTCACCGGCATCGTGGGTAATTTCAGATTCTTTGACTTCACGCTCAACGGCATTACCGTTTAAGTCGAAAATACTCACGCTACGACGGGTCACTTCGGCCACATCACCTTCTTCGAGGAAAGCAAATGAGCGAGTGACGGGTAATAAGGCAAGTTGATCTGAAGCGACAAAGTTTTCACCTAGACCAAAACCAATCACCAATGGACTACCAGAGCGAGCAACAACCATACGTTCACTATCACGACGGTCAATAACGACTGTGCCATAGGCGCCTTCGAGTTGTTTAACCGTGGCTTGTACGGCACCAAGCAGAGTGCTATGGGTTTTCAGCTCATGGTGCACTAAATGACAAATCACTTCGGTATCGGTATCTGAACTAAAGTTGTAACCTAAACCTTTAAGCATTTCGCGCAGTTTATTGTGGTTTTCGATAATACCGTTGTGCACCACGGCAATATCACCTTCCGATAAATGCGGATGAGCATTACGCTCACTCGGCTCACCGTGGGTTGCCCAACGAGTGTGCGCGATACCGGTTCCGCCTGCTAATGGGTCAGTTTCAAGCGCAGCCGACAACTCTTGTACTTTGCCAACGCGGCGCGTACGGTTGAGTTCACCATTGTGAATAACGGCAACGCCTGCGGAGTCATATCCGCGATATTCTAAACGGCGTAAGCCTTCTACCAGAATTTCAGCCACATCCCTTTGCGCCACGGCGCCTACGATTCCACACATAGTCTTTACCTATAAAGTTGTTAAGCTATTTTGTCTAATGAGCATAGGGCGCTAACATAACTCGCACGCCCTGATCTGAAATTTGTTTTAACGCACTCTCGTCGATACGTGAGTCGGTGACCAACACACTGACCTTGGACCACGGTAACTCTAAGTTAGGGATCCGCTTGCCGATTTTGTCTGAATCGACCATAACGATCACTTCGCGGGAAACTTCGGCCATCACTTTGCTTAGACCTGTTAACTCGTTAAAGGTGGTGGTCCCGCGTTCAAGATCGATACCATCGGCACCGATAAACAGTTGGTCGAAATTATATGAACGCAACACTTGCTCGGCGACTTGACCTTGAAAGGATTCAGAATGCGGGTCCCAAGTGCCACCGGTCATCAATAAGGTTGGCTCGTTTTCGAGTTCATGGATGGCATTGGCAAGGTGCAGTGCATTCGTCATGACCACCAGCCCACGCTTATCATTCAGCTGTTCAATCAAGCCTGACGTCGTAGTGCCGCTATCGATAATGATGCGATTGTGATCTTTAATCAGCTGCGCGGCAGTTTTCGCAATAGAAAGTTTATTAGGCGCGATCTTGGCAGAGAACTGTTGAGTAACTTCGTCTGGAATAGCCACGGCGCCACCGTAACGGCGCAATAATAAACCCGTTTTCTCAAGCGCGGCGAGATCCTTACGAATAGTCACTTCAGAGGTTTCAAAACGTAACGACAGTTCATCAACGCTCACTTCACCCTGTTCGTTCAATATGGTGATTATGCTGTGGCGACGCTGCTGTGTGTTTCGTTTATTCATAAAACCTTTCAGTTAAGTTTCGATTCGAAAGGTGCATTATAGTGAAACGAAACTTTTTTGCTAGTCATACGAAGCACTCTTTCGCACGATCACGAGTCATTTTAATTAATTTAAAATTGTGAACTTAAAAACCAACCAATAAAAAAGCAGTTTATCCTTTAGAGATAAACTGCTTTAAATAGATTAAAAATCCTAATAAGTATTAGAACTTAGCTTCAACAGCAACACTGAAGTTACGATCTTGACCTATAGTCACCATCTTATCGCTGCCACCGTCTAAATATTCAGTATCGAAGAGGTTTCTGACGTTGGCACGTATGCTGACATCTTTACCCATGATATCCATAGTGTAGGCTGCACCTATATCGAAACGCACATAACCATCTTTGGTGATGGTATTATCAGCATCAGCAAAACGTTCACCCACATAAATAGCACCAAAGTTCATCGCAAAGTTGTCTGTCACTTCGTAACGGGTCCAGATATTGGCCGACCACTCAGGGGCATCAATAGGGGTTTTACCATCTAAGTTCTTGCCACCTATTTTGCCTGCACCGGTATTATATTCAGCATCTAAATACATCATAGAAGAAGTCACAAACCAGCTATCACCTAACTGGCCTTGGGCGCCAACTTCAAAACCTCGATGATGCTGCTCACCACCTTGGGTAGTGATCGTTTTATCTCCTTCATTCGTTACAGGAATATCTTGTACTGTGGTGACATTAGAAACCGTAATATCAAAAAGGGCTGCTGTTAGCAGTAGGCTGTCATTAAATAACTCCCATTTAGTCCCTAGTTCATATTGAGTACCGTACTCAGGTTTCAGGTTATCTCCATGATTGACATCTTCAGAACTGGTTACTGAACCCTGTGGTGTAAAGCTTTTTGAATAATTAACGTAAATGCTACCATTAGCCATTGGCGAGTAAATTACCCCAAACTTAGGCGACACAGCATAGCTGTTTTCACCTTCTCCGTCTTTCTTCTGTTCGTCGTAACGCACACCAGCAAGCAATTTCCATTGCTCATTAAGCGTCATCAAATCCTGTAAATAGAAACCGTAATACTTGTATTCGCTTGGGTTGCTTAGCTTACCTTGGTGATAATCAAGATCTTGCTGAATAATTGGTTGCCCAGGAATTACGGGCTGACTTTTGCCTTTCTGAATTTGCTGCTGATAGAAATAGTCTAAATAGTTAGCACCAATAAGGAATTGATGCTCCATTCCTGCCAAAGAAAATTCACCCGTGAAATCCACATAGGCCGTTTTATGCTGCCAATCGTCATAACGATCAAACGGGTTTATGGTGTAACCATCTTTATATGGATCTTCAGAGCCTTTATTTAAGCTTGGCGCAGAGTCTAAACGTTGGCGATTAAACTGCTGATCGTTATAACCAACTTTGACTTTCCAATCATCACTCATCTGCCAAGTTAGATCGGCACCTAAGTTAGAGACTGTGTTATCGGTAAAGGCCCAAGGTGCATCCCATACGGTTTTACGTTCACCGATAACATTACCTTGTTTATCTAACCACCCACCCGCATCAATACCCGCTTTATCTTGGGTATGATCGTACTTAACCGATAACAGAACATCATCACTGACATCAAATTCTAGGTTTAAGTAGCCCAACCAACGGTCACGCTCTTGATTCTCATCGTTAGCGGAATACTCACGCCAGTATTTTGTGTCTTGCTTCACTAACACGCCGCGGTAACGAAGACTCTGAGCATCATTTAAACTGCCGCCCGCATCTAGCTGAGCACGGGTCGAACCAAAACCATCAGTATCAAAACCTAAATCGAGCATTGAATCATAGGTCGGTTTCTTAGTGACCATATTCACTAAACCACCAGGGCCAGATTGGCCGTACAACATGCTCGAAGGACCTTTCAATACTTCGACTTGCTGTAAAGTTTCAATTGGTTGTACGTAGTGAGACCATTGTTGATGGCCATTAATAAGATAACCGTTACCCGAATCGAGCTCGAAGCCGCGGATACTGAAGACTTGACGGTTCCAGCGTGTGGTTCCCGCTGTCACACTCGAATCATTAACTAATACTTCCGCTAGATTGGTTGCCAACTGTTCATCAGTCACAAAATCAGGGATAACATTAACTGACTGTGGAGTATCCATTAAGTCGATATCGCCACGCATGGCACCCGATGCACTACCGACTTTATAGTCGTTAAAAGTACGGCCAGTCACATTGATGCGCTCAATATTTTTATCGCTCGCCACTTCTGCAATAACCGGCATAGCCATTAATGCCGAGCCTACAGCTAAACCTATAACTGAATATTTAAATACCATTGCCAACACCTCAAATAGACCTTTCGTCTTAGAATTGCAGGCAATATAAATGAGAAGTGTTTTTATTTTCTCTTCTTTACTAAAATTTACAATTGAGTGTGATAGTGATCAAATTAACTTAAAAACCAACAATTTGCCCATACCACAAAAACATGAAGAAAATCTTAATTATTAAGCATTACTTAATAAAAAGGCTTTTTAGTGTAACACATTGAACACAATAAAAATAAAAGCGGCACATGGCCGCTTTTTTGACATTAAGTTGAGTTTTAAAACTTACTTTTTAATTTTCACTGGACGTTGCCAACCAGTAAGGTGTTTTTGTTTAACACGAGTGATCACTAACTCATTCTCACCCACATCACGGGTAATGGTTGAGCCAGCGCCTAAGGTTGCGCCTTTACCGATAGTTACAGGTGCTACCAACTGAGTGTCAGAGCCGACAAAGACGTTATCTTCAATAACAGTAAGATGCTTATTCGCGCCATCATAGTTGCAGGTAATAGTACCAGCACCAATGTTGACGCCATCACCAATGATGGCATCGCCTAAATAGGCTAAGTGTCCAGCTTTGGATCCAACGCCAATCACCGCTTTTTTCACTTCAACAAAGTTGCCTATATGTGCATCTTGCTTAAGCTCTGCGCCGGGACGTAAACGTGCAAATGGGCCAGCACTGGCAGCAACGCCAAGCGTAGCACCTTCGATAATAGAGTAAGGCTTGATCTCAGCATCATCGGCAATCTCGCAATCAATTAAAATCGCGCCTGCGCCAATAGTGACATTATTACCCAAGGTCACTTTGCCTTCGAATATCACGTTGATATCGATCATCACATCCATACCAACAGTGACTTCACCACGGATATCGATACGGCTTGGGTCGCGAAGGTTCGCCCCCGCCAACATGAGCTTTTCGGCTTCACGAGCTTGGTAAGCACGTTCAAGTTGCGCTAATTGCACGCGATTATTGGCGCCTTCGACTTCAATGGCCGATTGTGGCTGAGCAGTATCAATGGCAACGCCATCAGCGTGCGCCATAGCAATAATATCCGTTAGATAATATTCGCCTTGAGCATTATTGTTCGATAAACGGCTCAACCAAGTTTTAAGTTGTTTACCCGGAACCGCCATGATGCCGGTGTTAATTTCGTTGATCAGCAACTGTTCTGCTGTCGCATCTTTTTGCTCAATAATTCCAATGACTTTTCCTTGCTCACGGACAATACGGCCATAACCCATAGGATTCGCTAAATTCACTGTTAAAATAGCAACGCCATTTTCAGGACGGGCGGCGAGTAAGGCTTCGAGAGTCGATGTTTGGATCAACGGCACATCGCCATAAAGAATAAGCACTGTATCGCTGTCGGCTATATGTGGGCTAGCCTGTGCAACCGCATGACCTGTGCCTAATTGCTCGGCTTGCAATACCCAGTTAAGTTGCTGCTCACCCAAACAGGCTTGTAGCTTGTCGGCACCATAACCATAGACTAACTGAATAGAGTCACTGCCAACTTTATTAGCGGTATCGATGACATGTTGCACCATGCTCTTATGGGCGATGGGATGTAATACCTTAGGAAGATCAGAGCGCATCCGTGTTCCCTTGCCAGCCGCTAAGATCACTACATTTAATGCCATTACCATATCCTTGAACAAATACCCAAGAGGGTGAAAAATTACGGTCGTATACCAATCACATTAAATATCTAATCAGTTCAGAGCCTCACAGGCATCTCAATCCAAGGCGCATTGACGCAGAAATGGTTATTCCCTTTTAAGTCAATGCAACACGGGAGTGGGATGCCTGTGAGGCTCCCAAAGGGCGGGTTTCAACGCGCTTCATACTGCGTTCAAGGCTTTCGACAGAGCACCACTATGCCTTCAAGCCTTCGCCTTGTCTAAAGCGCGTTGAACTCCCGCTGAATGAACAGATATTTAATACGATTGGTATTAGTGGCGCAATTTTAACGGAAAGCACATCGAAAAGCGAAGTAGATAGCGATGCTAATCAATCAAAGACATGCAAGAATGCCAATCTATCCCATTTTTAGACACAAAAAAGGCGACCTTATGGTCGCCTTTTTTCACAAACAATAACCTTATCTGGCAATGTTTTTCTTGATGGTTTCAACAACACGTAATTGAGCCATAGCCTTAGCTAACTCAACCATAGCCGCGTCATAATTGAAGTCAGCGCCAGCAGTTGCCATATGGGCTTCTGCACGACGCTTAGCTTCTAATGCCGCTTGCTCATCAATATCTTTGGCACGCATAACCACATCAGCCAATACGGAGACAGAAGAAGGCTGCACTTCCAGAATACCACCTGAAAGGTAAAACACTTCTTCACTGCCGTCTTGCTTGACGATGCGCGCCATGCCAGGTTTGATATAACTAAGCAAAGGAGCGTGGCCATGCATTATGCCCAACTCACCTTCAGAACCAGTCACTTGCAGCGAAGCTACACGACCAGAGAAGATTTTGCTCTCTGCGCTTACAATATCAAGATGTACTGTCATGGCTGCCATCCCGTTCTCCTTAAAAAACTAAGTATGAATACTTAGTTATTTCTTTTTGTTCGCTTTCTCGATGACTTCATCGATTGAGCCAACCATGTAGAACGCTTGTTCTGGCAGGTGATCAAACTCACCGTTCAAAATACCCTTAAAGCCACGGATAGTGTCTTTCAGAGAAACGTACTTACCAGGAGATCCAGTAAAGACTTCTGCTACGAAGAAAGGCTGAGATAAGAAACGCTCAATCTTACGAGCACGGAATACGACAGTCTTGTCTTCATCAGACAATTCGTCCATACCCAGAATCGCAATAATGTCTTTCAGCTCTTTGTAACGTTGCAGTACAGTTTGCACGCCGTTAGCAACGTCATAATGCTCTTGGCCAACAACCAATGGATCTAATTGACGTGAAGTCGAATCCAATGGGTCAACCGCTGGGTAAATACCCAGAGAAGCAATTTGACGTGACAGTACAACAGTCGCATCTAAGTGAGCGAAGGTTGTTGCTGGTGACGGATCGGTCAAGTCATCCGCAGGTACGTATACCGCTTGTACAGAAGTAATAGAACCCGTCTTAGTTGAAGTGATACGCTCTTGCAGAACGCCCATCTCTTCAGCCAATGTTGGTTGATAACCTACCGCAGAAGGCATACGACCTAACAGTGCAGATACTTCAGTACCGGCTAAGGTATAACGGTAGATGTTGTCAACGAACAACAGTACGTCACGACCTTCGTCACGGAACTTCTCTGCCATAGTCAGACCAGACAGTGCAACACGCAAACGGTTACCTGGAGGCTCGTTCATCTGACCATAAACCATGGCCACTTTGTCGAGAACGCCAGAATCTTTCATCTCGTAGTAGAAGTCGTTACCTTCACGAGTACGTTCACCTACACCGGCGAATACAGAAAGACCCGAGTGGGCTTTAGCGATGTTGTTAATCAGTTCCATCATGTTAACTGTTTTACCAACACCCGCACCACCGAACAAACCGACTTTACCGCCCTTAGCGAATGGACAAACAAGGTCGATAACCTTGATGCCAGTCTCTAACAGTTCAGTAGAGCTTGATTGATCTTCGTATGAAGGAGCTGTACGGTGAATAACATAACGCTCTTCTTCACCGATTGGACCCGCTTCATCAATAGGCTCGCCTAATACGTTCATGATACGGCCAAGAGTGGCGGTACCAACTGGAACAGTAATAGGTGAACCTGAGTTTACTACTTCAAGACCACGACGCAGACCGTCAGAAGAACCCATAGCGATGGTACGAACTACACCACCACCTAGCTGTTGCTGAACTTCCAGCACCAAACCATTACACGGGCCTTCACCTACGATTTTCAGAGCGTCATATACTTGAGGTACGGCATCTTGTGGGAACTCTACGTCCACAACCGCGCCAATCACTTGGACAACAGTACCTGTGCTCATGATTAATCCTCTAAAACTTGTATTCGTTACCTAACCTAAACCGCAGAGGCACCAGAAACAATTTCCGACAGTTCCTGCGTAATCGCAGCCTGACGGGCCTTGTTATAGACCAGTTGCAAGTCGTTGATAAGCTCACCCGCGTTGTCTGTTGCCGACTTCATTGCCACCATACGGGCAGCTTGTTCAGAGGCAATGTTTTCAACAACACCTTGGTAAACCTGAGATTCTACATAACGGACCAATAAAGTATCCAAAAGTGCTTTTGGATCTGGCTCGTAGATATAATCCCAACGATGAGCAGTTTCATCATCTTCTGATTTAGGCAAAGGTAGCAGCTGCTCGATCACAGGAGTCTGCGTCATAGTATTCACAAATTTGTTAAATACCACGTACAGACGATCCAGCTTGCCTTCGTTGTAAGCTTCTAGCATGACACCGACTGTCCCGATCAAGTCAGCGAGCTTTGGAGCATCGCCTAAACCTGAAGCGTGAGCAGACACTTGTCCACCGAAGTTTTTGAAAAACTGCACACTACGTGCACCGATAGGGCAAAATTCAAATTCTGCACCTTGGGCTTTCCAGCTTTTCACGTCTGCAATAACCTTTTTGAAAAGGTTAACGTTCAGACCACCACAAAGGCCACGGTCGGTTGCTACAACAATGTAACCAACCCGCTTAGCCTCTCTCACCTCCAAATAGGGGTGTTTATACTCGAGAGAACCTTGCGCGACGTGACCGATCACCTTACGCATGCTTTCCGCATATGGACGGCTCGCAGCCATGCGTTCCTGCGCTCTGCGCATTTTGCTGGCTGCCACCATTTCCATGGCGGACGTGATCTTCTGAGTGTTTTTCACACTCGCGATCTTGGTTTTAATCTCTTTAGCGCCGGCCATCTCTACTCTCCAATCTGGACCTGAGGTGTCTTAAGACACCTCTATCATTGTTACCAGGTTTGGGTTGCTACGAACTTGTCGAGGCCAGCTTTTAATTCAGCTTCGATATCAGCGCTATAATCGCCAGTATCATTGATAAGCTTCATTAAAGGAGCATGCTCGCTGTTCATGAACGAGAGCAGAGCGGCTTCGAAATTACCGACCTTATTCAGCTCAACACTCTTCAGGTAACCTTTTTCAGCTGAGAAAATAGACACAGCTTGAGCGGCTACGCTCATAGGAGCATATTGCTTTTGCTTCATCAGTTCGGTAACACGCACACCATGCTCAAGCTGAGCACGTGTTGCATCGTCAAGATCAGATGCAAATTGCGAGAACGCAGCAAGCTCACGATACTGTGCTAGTGCGGTACGAATACCACCAGACAGTTTCTTGATGATCTTAGTCTGAGCCGCACCACCAACACGAGAAACAGAAATACCTGGGTTAACCGCTGGACGTAGGCCAGAGTTAAACAGATCGGTCTCAAGGAAGATCTGACCATCGGTAATAGAAATTACGTTGGTCGGTACGAATGCAGAAACGTCACCCGCTTGCGTTTCAATAATCGGCAGCGCGGTTAAAGAACCAGTTTTGCCAGTTACTGCACCTTTAGTGAACTTCTCTACATAAATCGCGTTAACGCGTGATGCACGCTCTAATAAACGTGAGTGTAGATAGAATACGTCACCTGGGTAAGCTTCACGGCCAGGTGGACGCTTGAGCAGTAACGAAATTTGACGATAAGCAACTGCTTGCTTAGACAAATCATCGTATACGATCAAAGAATCTTCACCGCGGTCACGGAAGTATTCACCCATAGAACAACCAGAATATGGCGCTAAGTATTGTAGAGCAGCGGCTTCAGAAGCAGTTGCAACAACAACGATAGTGTTAGCTAAAGCACCGTGTTCTTCTAGCTTGCGTACTACGTTAGCGATAGTAGAAGCCTTTTGGCCAATCGCGACGTACACACATTTAATGCCAGAATTTTTCTGGTTGATGATTGCGTCGATCGCCATTGCTGTTTTACCAGTTTGACGGTCGCCAATGATCAATTCACGTTGACCACGACCGATAGGGATCATGGCATCAACGGCTTTGTAACCAGTTTGAACTGGTTGATCAACAGACTGACGTTCAATAACACCTGGTGCGATAACTTCAATTGGCGAAAAACCATCGTTATCGATAGGTCCTTTACCGTCAATTGGCTCACCTAGAGTGTTAACAACGCGGCCAAGAAGACCGCGGCCAACTGGAACTTCCAGAATACGGCCAGTCGTTTTCACTTTTACGCCTTCTGCTAAATCAGCATAAGGACCCATTACTACGGCACCGACAGAATCACGTTCAAGGTTCAACGCGATTGCAAAACGGTTACCAGGCAGTTCGATCATCTCACCTTGCATCACGTCGGCTAGGCCGTGGATGCGGATGATGCCGTCACTTACCGCAACGATAGTACCTTCGTTACGAGATTCGCTAACGACTTCGAACTGCTCGATCCGCTGCTTAATCAGATCGCTGATTTCAGTGGAATTCAGTTGCATGCTCAAACTCCCAATTACGACTGCAGCTTATCAGACAGACGCGATAACTTACCGCGGACCGAGCCATCGATGACTAGGTCTCCTGTCTTAATGATTACACCGGCGATGAGCGCGGCGTCAGTGCTACAATTCAGCTTAACTTTGCGTGCGAGACGTTTCTCTAAAGAAATACTAATCTGCTGTTGTTGTTCAGAGCTCAGCTCAGTTGCAGAAACCACATCGGCTTCTACTTCTTTTGCCCACTCATTACGGTATTCAGTAAATAACTGAGATACAGCAGGTAGCACCTTTAAGCGACCGTTTTCAGCCATTACCTTTATCAGGTTCTGACCTTGCACATTGACTTGCTCACCACACACACTAATAAAGAGTGCTGCGAGCTTAGTGCTGGCTAAAGAGCCAGCTAACAGTGGTTGCATGGTTTCGTTTTCACTCACCAATGCGGCAAACGTGAGCATTTCAGCCCAAGAATCCACTGCATCTTGTTCAATAGCAAAGTCAAAAGCTGCCTTTGCGTAAGGGCGAGCGATGGTGGTTAATTCAGCCATAACTCAACTCCCTTATCAAATTTCAGCGACTAGTTTATTAACTATGTCACTGTGGGCGGCTGGATCAATAGAACGCTCAAGGATCTTCTCAGCACCCATGATGGCAAGAGTAGCAACCTGCTTACGCAGATCCTCTTTGACGCGATTACGTTCAGCTTCAATTTCTGCTTTACCCTGAGCGATGATTTTAGCACGCTCAGCGTCTGCTTCGGTTTTGGCTTCTTCAACTATTTGAGCTTTACGCTTGTTAGCTTGCTCAATAATTTCATTAGCCGTTACCTTGGCTTCTTTTAGTTGGTCAGTCGCTTTCGCTTGTGCCAACTCCAGGTCTTTTACCGCACGATCAGCATCAGCTAGACCGTCAGCAATCCTTTTTTGGCGCTCTTCGATGGCATTCATCAAAGGGGGCCATACAAACTTCATGCAAAACCACACGAAGATGATAAAGGCGACCGTCTGACCGATTAGGGTAGCGTTGAAATTCACAACAGCCTCCTATTTAGAGTTAAGACAGAAGCGTTTTTTACAGCATTGCACCCAGTGGGTTGGTAAATAGCATAAATAATGCGATACCAACACCGATCATAGTTACGGCGTCAAGAAGACCCGCTACGATGAACATTTTAACTTGTAGCATAGGAGCCATTTCTGGTTGACGCGCAGCGCCTTCCAAGAACTTACCGCCTAATAAGCCGAAACCGATTGCAGTACCAAGAGCACCCATACCAATCAGCAGAGCAACAGCGATAGCTGTCATGCCTAAAATCGTTTCCATCTGTATCTCCAGTATCTAAATCTATATTAGTTGATGATTTAGTTTAAAATTTCTTCAGCAATCCTTAATGATCTTCATGCGCCATGCTTAAATAAACAATGGTCAACATCATGAAGATAAACGCCTGCAGCGTGATAACCAAAATGTGGAATATTAACCAGCCCAGTTGCAGAGTCACACCTAGGGTAGATAATAACAAGTTGGTACCATACATCAGCGCAATAAGGATGAAGATCAACTCACCTGCGTACAAGTTACCAAAGAGTCGCAATGCCAATGAAATTGGCTTAGCAATCAAAGTAACAGTCTCTAATAGGAGGTTGACGGGTATCATTGCCTTATGGTTAAAGGGCTGTAGTGTCAATTCTTTAACAAACCCAGACACACCTTTGACCTTAATGCTGTAAAAAATAATCAGCACGAACACACCGATAGCTAAGCTAAAGGTAATGTTAACGTCAGTCGTCGGAACCGCTTTAAGATATGGAATACCCATTAAACTTGCTGCGTGAGGCAGCCAATCTACAGGGATCATATCCATGAAGTTCATCATGAATACCCATACAAAAATGGTCAGAGCTAAAGGTGCGATCAGAGCATTGCGACCATGAAAACTTTCTTTCACGCTGTTATTTACGAACTCGACGATAATCTCAACAAAACATTGCAGTTTGCTAGGAACACCGGAAGTCGCTTTTTTACCAACGCTGCGGAAAATCCACAGGAACAGAACACCAAGACCAACCGAAAAGAACAACGAATCAATGTGCCATGTCCAAAAGCCTTCACCAACACTTAAGTTGGTAAGGTGATGTTGGATATAGCCCTGCGGTGTTAACGCTTCACCAGTTGCAGCCATGATTCATCCCACTTAACTTTGCTTGAAGTATAAAGGAGCTGTCCAATGCACGATTAGCGTCAGCACATAACAAACAAAAAGCGGCATAAAAGCGACCTTAATATTGATAAATACAAACGAAAACATTGCGATGGTTAACAGCAACTTTACCGCTTCCCCCCAGTAAAAAGTCTTTATGACTTTTGCAGCTGAACTTGCTCCCGTGTGGGAGAAAGCGAGGGTTGCGAATACAAAATTAGGGAGCACAGCGATTGAACCACCTGCTAATGCAGAATAGCCAAACTGAACTCCCCACACGGCGAAAAAGAGAATTGAAGCACCCCCAGCGACCGCCGCCTGCATCATCACCAATTTATAGGCTGACCACCGGCCACGACGCGCTAAAACCTTACTCAATTCATCCTCTCCGCATTCATACTTTTTGTTTCGATGACCGGATGACAAATACCCGTATTTATGTCGATGCACAAAAAGCTTGCGAAAGTATACCTTTTCACGCCTTCATTGCAACTTTGAGATAAGGAAAAACAACACTTTTAACGTGATCTCGCGCCAAACGAGTTAAAATGTAAGATTAGCATCTGTCACAAATTTACATTAAAAACTATTAATCTACAGACATTAATGAATTTTACTAAGAATTCCGTCTAATTCAGCCAGATTCTGATAGTTAATTACAATTTTACCCGTGCCCTTACTGCTATGAGCGATCGAAACCTTGGCACCTAATCTTTCAATTAACTGCTGCTCTAAACGACAAACATCTTGATCTTTAGTCGTAGTTTCGGCTTGTTTAGGCGGATTTAAGGTTTGATTAATTAATCGTTCAGTTTCGCGAACGGTTAATTCCTTAGCGGCCACTAATCTCGCAAGATTTGTTTGTTCTTCTCCCTCAATTGCCAACAAAGCGCGAGCATGACCCATATCAATGTCGCCATACTCAAGTAGACGCTTAACCGGCTCATTTAAGCCGTTTAAACGTAACAAGTTAGATACACTCGCTCTGGATTTTCCCACAACATCGGCAACCTGTTGGTGAGTCAGTTCAAACTCTTGCATTAAACGTTGCAATGCAATGGCTTCTTCCATGGCATTTAAGTCTTCACGCTGGA
Organism: Shewanella sp. SM95; assembly: GCF_025653595.1. Taxonomy (NCBI): domain Bacteria; kingdom Pseudomonadati; phylum Pseudomonadota; class Gammaproteobacteria; order Alteromonadales; family Shewanellaceae; genus Shewanella; species Shewanella sp. SM95. Next base: position 55,122 of record NZ_JAKKSE010000022.1, on the reverse strand, counting down.
TGTTTTCAATCAAAGCAATAGCAACAGCGGCTTCATCAGGTACTTGCTTTACTATGCAGGGGATTTTATTCAAGCCAGCAAGTTGCGCAGCACGCCAACGACGTTCACCCGCAATGATCTCATACATGTTATTCGTCACTTGTCTCACAACGATAGGCTGAATAATGCCTTGATTGCGGATAGAGTGTGCCAGTTCTTCCAACGCTTCGGGGGACATGTCTTTACGAGGTTGATACTTACCTGGCTGTAATAAGTCTAAATCGAGATGGATAAGCTCTTCTTTTTTATCGATAACATCAGCTTCGTCAGTGTGCTTTTTACTGGCGGCATGACTGTTACTCAGTAGGGCATCTAACCCTTTGCCTAATCCTCTTTTTTTCAACGTCATGGTGATCCTTTACGCTTGCTTAGCCTGAGTTTGTTGTTCTGAACGACGGATCATTTCACCCGCAAGCGCTAGATACGCCTTAGCGCCAGCACTCGATTTATCGTAATACATAGCAGGCGCTCCAAAACTTGGTGCTTCTGCTAGTCTCACATTACGTGGGATAACGGTACGATAGACTTTGTCACCAAAATGTTGTTTTAGCTGATCGGACACATCATTAGACAAACGATTACGCGGATCATACATAGTACGTAAAATGCCTTCGATGCCAAGTCCAGGATTAACCATAGCAGCAAGCTTAGTGATGGTATCAATCAGCGCTGTTAAGCCTTCGAGGGCGTAATATTCACACTGCATAGGCACGAGTACAGAGTCGGCCGCTGACATAGCGTTTACGGTCAACATGTTCAATGAAGGAGGGCAGTCGATAAAGATATAATCGTATTGATCTTTGATCGGTGCGAGCGCGTTACGCAAACGGATCTCTCGGGCAAAAAACTCCATCAATTTGATTTCTGCCGCAGTGACATCGCCATTACTGGCGATCAAATCATACTTACCCGCAGTGTTTTTAATGACGATCTCGTCGAAGGATTTTTCTTCAACCAATAATTCATAGGCTGTATTAGCTACGTCATACTTATCGACACCGCTCCCCATGGTGGCATTACCTTGAGGATCGAGATCGATCAATAATACTTTACGTTTTGTTGCTGCTAACGAAGCGGCGAGGTTAACGCAAGTAGTTGTTTTTCCTACGCCACCTTTCTGGTTAGCCACGGCAATCACTTTACCCACAATATCACCCTGTATGTAAATGCTGGTTTATTGCCCTTGCTTATAAATGATTTATTTATCACTTTTAAGCCTGTTATTCTTTGATTATCTTCAATAAATGTCTTTTTTCATCGAGTTTAGGCACCTTAAGCTCGATAACTTCTTTCACCACAAATCCACTTGGAATATGTTGCATCTCTTCATCATTCAACTGGCCTTTAAGTGCATAAAACTGTCCATGTTCGGCGGGGAGATGATGGCACCAAGTCAGCATATCTTGGATTGAGGCAAATGCACGACTTAATACGCCGTCGAATTTATCCTCCGGTTGATAAGCTTCTACGCGGCTTTCAACTGAGCTGATGTTATGTATGCCTAATTCAAAGGACACTTGTTTTTGAAAACGAATACGTTTACCTAAGCTGTCCAATAACACAAATTGTTTATCGGGGTTCATAATGGCTAACGGGATCCCAGGTAAACCCGGTCCAGTGCCTACATCGATAAAACGTTTACCTTGCAGGTGTTTTGAAACCACTAAACTGTCCATGATATGACGGATCAGCATAGCTTCGGGATCTCTCACCGATGTCAGGTTATAGGCTTTATTCCATTTGTTGAGCATACCAACAAAATCAATTAGTTGTTTTTTCTGCTCGACGGTTGCGGGCAAATTAATTTCGGCTAAATAAGCCTCTAACTGGGCAGATAACACTGAGCAACCTCAACAAAGATACGATTATGAACGCGAAGGCTATTATGAAGCCCGAAAACGATGAAGGGAAGCCTGAATGCTTCCCTTCTATGACCTAAGCAGCGATTAAGCTAGCTTTTACGCACTCTTACGTAATAAGCCACGCTTTTTGAGGTGAACTAACAAAATTGAAATAGCCGCAGGGGTAATGCCAGAGATCCGTGACGCTTGACCTATGGTTTCTGGTTTGTGGTTATTTAACTTAGCAATCACTTCATTCGATAAGCCTGGTACTTCTTTGTAATCGAGCGTCAAAGGTAAACCTGTGTTCTCATTACGCACAGCTTTGTTGATCTCTTCCTGCTGACGTTGAATATAACCAGAATACTTAACTTGGATCTGAACTTGCTCAGCCGCCAGTGGATCTTCAAGCCCTGGACCAAAACCTTCGATCTGCATCAACTTGCTGTAATCCATTTCTGGACGACGCAGTAATTCTTCAAATGATGCTTCGCGAGAGATCGGCGTATTCAAGTGTGGGTTTAACGCATGGATCAAAGGTGAATTTGGATGCACCCATTGAGCGCGCAAACGTTGTAACTCAAGTTCGATCGATTCTAACTTCTCACTAAATGCCGCCCAGCGAGTGTCGTCAACTAAACCTAATTCGCGGCCTTTTGCCGTTAAGCGAATATCAGCGTTATCTTCACGGAGTAACAAACGGTATTCGGCACGGCTAGTAAACATGCGGTACGGTTCTTTGGTACCCAGAGTTGATAAATCGTCAACTAGTACTCCAAGATATGCTTCGTCACGGCGTGGACACCAGGCTTCTTTGCCTTGTACTTGCAGTGAGGCATTCATGCCTGCTAATAAACCTTGAGCACCAGCTTCTTCATAACCTGTAGTGCCGTTTATTTGGCCTGCGAAGAATAAACCGTTGATCGCTTTGGTTTCTAATGAGTTTTTCAGATCTCTTGGATCGAAGTAATCGTATTCGATCGCATAACCTGGACGCATGATTTCTGCGTTTTCCATGCCTTTGATCGAACGTACTAAATTCAACTGTACATCGAAAGGTAAACTAGTAGAGATCCCGTTAGGATAGATCTCATTGGTATTTAAACCTTCTGGTTCGATGAAGATCTGATGCGAAGATTTATCCGCAAAGCGGTGGATCTTGTCTTCAATCGATGGGCAATAACGTGGACCAATACCTTCGATGACGCCTGAATACATAGGGCTTCTGTCTAAACCACCACGAATAATTTCATGGGTTTTTTCATTGGTGTGAGTGATCCAGCAAGAAATCTGTTTTGGATGATGACTGATATCCCCCATAAATGACATGACAGGTAACGGAGAATCGCCTTTCTGTTCAGCCATTTGAGAAAAATCGATCGTGTTTGCATCGATACGTGGCGGTGTACCTGTTTTTAAACGGCCGACTCGGATCGGTAATTCACGTAATCGATTTGCTAAAGCAATCGCTGGTGGATCGCCTGCACGGCCACCGCTGTAGTTTTCTAAGCCTATATGAATTTTGCCGCTTAAGAATGTACCTGTTGTTAATACAACAGCTGGAGATTCAAAAGCTAAACCCATTTGGGTAACTACACCAACTACTTGATGATTTTCAACAATTAAGTCATCTACTGCTTGTTGGAAAATACGTAAGTTAGGTTGGTTTTGTAATATATTTTGGATTTTTTGACGATACAGTGCACGGTCAGCCTGTGCTCGTGTTGCTCGTACTGCTGGGCCTTTACTTGAATTTAAGGTTCTAAATTGGATCCCTGCATAATCGGTTGCGATTGCCATTGCACCACCTAAGGCGTCAATTTCTTTCACTAAATGGCCTTTGCCTATGCCACCGATCGCTGGATTACATGACATTTGTCCTAACGTATCGATATTGTGCGTTAGTAATAATGTTTTTGATCCCATTCTTGCTGCTGCCAACGCGGCTTCAGTTCCGGCATGACCACCACCAACAACAATAACATCAAACCGTTCATGAAAATGCATGCCACTACCTTCAATTGCTAAGAGACTCAGTACGAGCCGAGCATTTTAGCATTTGCTTCGTCTTAGGTGAATGATCATTTTACGCTGTTCGATCGAGATGATCCGGACTAATAGATCTTAAGATCTTTATATAGATCTTCTTATTATGTTTACTATTAGGATCGCGTTTTTCTGTGCATAACCCAAATTCATGATATAAATCATTAATTAGCGCGATCTTGATCCTGTGATCTGATCGCGATCTAACGTCATTAAACATGGGGATAGATCGCCTACTTATCCACAAGGCGGATCATTAAGCAGATCGGACTGTGAATAGTACAGAGGTTGATCAGATCTAAATAATAGCTTATCCACATGTTTATACTTTAAATAAGTAAATTGTGGATAAATAGGATCTAAACTGTACATAGATCGGGACCTTATCCAATAAGCGATCTTAAATGTCCTGTTGCCATTGTACTAACCATGCAAGGGCTGGGTCTTCCGGCACAGGATCAAGCTGTACATCGATCTGGATCTTATCCACAAAGGCTTTTGCATCGCAGTCTTGAATGGCCGAAATTAATTTTTCTGGGCCTTGGCAAAAGGTATCGTAACTTGAGTCACCAATTGCACATAAGGCAAAGTTTACTTGGCTGAGATCCGGTTTTTGCTCGGTAATTTCGTTGAAAAAAGGCTGAATATTATCTGGAAGATCACCAGCTCCATGAGTTGATGACACGATAATCCACAGTGCATGGGTGTCTATTTCGCACAATGTTGGGGTTAAATGAACTTGAACTTGGTGTCCTTGCTCCGTTAACTGGGCCATCATTTCGTCGGCAACATACTCTGCACTGCCCAATGTTGTACCAACGATTACTTCAATCTTTGCCATTATGATTTCTCAGTGTGTTGTTGTTTTTAAAACTAATTTCAATTAAATAGATAGCTGAATGGCTATTATTATGTTCATCATAAAGGAAATGTGGATAGGACCACAGAAGCAATACGTGATTTTTGCAGTTTTTGCATCCTTTATATAAGGTTGGTTTCGCTTACATGTTACCTTTAGCTTCTTGATACATAATTAATATATTTAAAAAGTTAATTTCATTTAAAATCAAATAATTATAATAGGATGATCCATGACAACACCCGTAAATGCGCCCCAGTGGCCACGGCAAATTCCTTACATCATAGCCAGTGAAGCTTGTGAACGTTTTAGCTTTTACGGTATGCGGAATATTCTTACCCCATTCTTGATGACAGCACTTTTGTTGTCTATTCCAGAAGAACTGCGCGGAACTATGGCTAAGGATGTGTTCCATTCCTTTGTCATTGGAGTGTACTTTTTCCCGTTACTCGGTGGTTGGATTGCCGATCGTTTTTTCGGTAAATACAATACTATCTTATGGTTAAGTTTAATTTACTGTGTTGGCCATGCGTTTCTCGCTATTTTTGAACACAGTATTCAAGGGTTTTATACGGGATTATTTTTAATTGCGCTCGGATCGGGTGGGATTAAGCCCTTGGTTTCTTCCTTTATGGGGGATCAATTTGATCAAACCAATAAAACATTGGCGCAGAAAGCGTTTGATCTGTTTTATTTTACGATTAACTTTGGCTCCTTCTTCGCCTCGTTATCTATGCCATTACTATTGAAATATTATGGTGCTGCGGTCGCATTTGGGATCCCTGGTGTCTTAATGTTTATTGCAACTGTGTTCTTCTGGTTAGGCCGCAAACGTTATGTGCATATGCCACCCGAACCGAAAAATCCCCATGGTTTTTTACCCGTTATTCGTACCGCATTGCTCACTAAAATCGCTGGTCAAGCCAACATAGGTTTAGTGTTAGCTTTAGTTGGGATAATTTCTGCAGCGTATGCCTTAGTGAATATTCCAACCTTAGGTATCGTTGCTGGTTTGTGTTGTGCGTTAGTGCTAGTGATGGGATTTGTTGGCGCAGGGGCTTCATTGCAACTCGAACGCGCTAGGGGGATCCATCCGGATATCGCCGTTGATGGGGTACGCTCAGTACTACGGATCTTAATCTTATTTGCGTTAGTGACTCCTTTTTGGTCTTTGTTCGATCAGAAAGCGTCCACATGGATACTGCAAGCAAATGATATGTCTAAACCGGATTGGTTTGAACCCGCCATGATGCAAGCTTTAAACCCATTATTAGTTATGTTATTGATCCCATTTAATAACTTTGTGTTATATCCGGCGATTGAGCGCATGGGGATAAAGTTAACTGCTTTGCGTAAAATGGGGGCTGGGATTGCCATCACGGGCGTGAGTTGGATAGTCGTTGGTAGCATTCAATTGGTGATGGATGGCGGCTCGGTATTATCAATATTTTGGCAGATTGTGCCCTATGCTTTGCTCACCTTTGGTGAAGTATTAGTCTCTGCCACTGGGCTAGAGTTTGCCTACAGCCAAGCGCCTAAAGCCATGAAAGGCACTATTATGAGTTTTTGGACCTTATCGGTGACCGTCGGTAACTTATGGGTGCTACTAGCGAACGTCAGTGTGAAAAGTCCGGTAGTGACGGAACAAATTGCCCAGACGGGGATCAGTATTACCGCATTTCAGATGTTTTTCTTCGCAGGTTTTGCCATCTTGGCAGCATTGATGTTTGCGCTTTATGCAAGATCCTATCAAATGCAAGATAATTACCGCCACGTCGAATCATGAGTTAGTCGATGAGTGGAAATATTCAGTTGTAGATAAAAAATCAGCCCATATTGTATGGGCTGATTTATATGGAAATAATATTAAGGTTAGTTATTTTCCGATACAGAAAGAGCTAAAAATTTTGCCTAAGAGATCATCTGAGGTGAAGCGGCCAGTGATTTCTGATAGTGCTAATTGGCACATGCGTAACTCTTCTGCCAGCAGTTCTCCTGCTAGATACACTTCTAATTGTTCTTTACCCAATTGCAGATGGCTTGCGGCTAGTTCAAGGGCTTCTAAGTGACGACGCCGGGCGATAAAGCCACCTTCGAGGTTACTCTGGTAGCCCATGAGTGATTTTAAATGCTGCTTTAACTGTTCAACACCTAAGCCCGTTTTGGCCGAGATCCGGTAAACACTATAACCTTGTTCTTCGGTCATCATTAAGTCTTCGCCAGTGAGATCGGCTTTATTGCGGATCACTGTTACACCTAAATTTGAGGGCAGGCGATCGACAAAGTCAGGCCAAATATCATGGGGATTAACGGCGGCTGTGGTGGTGCCATCAACCATAAATAACACCCGATCGGCATTGTTTATTTCATTCCAAGCGCGTTCTATGCCAATTTGTTCAACGGTATCTGTCGTATCACGTAGGCCTGCGGTATCGATAATGTGCAGCGGCATGCCATCTAAGTGGATGTGCTCACGTAATACATCCCGTGTTGTACCAGCAATTTCGGTAACAATAGCCGATTCTTTACCGGCTAAGGCGTTTAATAAGCTGGATTTTCCGGCGTTAGGACGACCCGCGATCACGACTTTCATGCCTTCGCGGATGATAGAACCTTGTTTAGCACTGGCTTGCACTAGGTCAAGTTTGTCGATGATTTTATAGAGTGCATTGGCAATTTTGCCATCACTTAAAAAGTCGACTTCTTCATCGGGGAAATCAATCGCAGCTTCTACATATAAACGTAGGTTAGTGACTTGATCCACCAGCTCATGGACTTCCTTAGAAAATTCACCCTGGAGTGATTGCAGCGCACTTTTAGCCGCTTGCTCACTGGTGGCATCGATAAGATCGGCAATCGCTTCGGCTTGGGTCAAGTCTAGCTTATCGTTCATAAAGGCTTGTTCGCTGAACTCACCGGGTTTGGCTATTCGAATACCACCGACTTCCATTACACGTTTGATCAGCATGTCTAGAACGATTTGGCCGCCGTGGCCTTGAAGTTCCAATACATCTTCGCCAGTAAAGGAATTGGGGCCTTTAAAAAACAGCGCTATGCCTTGGTCGATTACTTGGCCTGTTGCACTTTTAAAGTCGCAATAATCGGCATATCTCGTTTTAGGAAGATGACCCAATACGGCCATAGCCACATCACTGGCCTTGTTGCCTGAAATTCGGATGATGCCAACGCCGCCACGTCCGGGCGCGGTGGCTTGAGCCACGATAGTGTCAGTTGTCACGGAAATACCCACCAAACTAATATCTACCAAATCATGTAAAGGAAAAGGCGGCTAATTAAGCCGCCTTTAGTATTATTTTCACTTTATGCTTTGCTAAAGGTAGGGCTTATTTTAAGCCTTTTTTCTCAAGACCTGCATAAATAATCTTCTGCTGCGTGATGGCAACTATGTTACCTACTAACCAGTACAGTACTAGACCCGATGGGAACCACAGGAAGAATACGGTAAAGATTACTGGCATCCATTGCATCATTTTCACTTGCATTGGATCCATTGTCGGCGCAATTGGTTGCATCTTCTGCATTACAAACATAGAGACGCCCATCAGCAGCGGCAGTATGTAGTAAGGATCTTGTACTGATAAATCGTGGATCCACAGCATAAATGGTGCATGACGTAATTCGAAGCTTTCTAGCAATACCCAGTATAAGGCAATGAAGATTGGCATCTGTAAAATAATAGGTAAACAGCCACCCATAGGGTTAACTTTTTCTTTCTTATACAGTTCCATCATGGCTTGACCCATCTTTTGACGGTCATCACCAAAGCGTTCTTTCAAATCTGTCAGCTTAGGTTGCAGGTTACGCATCTTAGCCATTGAGGTGTACTGCGCTTTTGTCAGCGGGAACAGTAAACCACGAACGGTTAATGTGATCAGAATAATTGCCACACCCCAGTTACCGACGAATGATTGATAGAACATCAATAACCAGTGAATAGGAACCGCTAACCACCATAAGAAACCGTAATCGACCACTAGATTTAGGGTTTCAGAAATCGCTGACAGTGCCGCTTGATCCTTAGGACCTACATAGAACTGTGAGCTAATTTCTTGGCTGGCACCAGGTGCAATATCGTATACCGCGCCGCGGAAACCAATATTAGCTAGACCGCCAGCACTGACACTAGAAAAAATGGTGTTACTGTCAGTTGCGGGTGGCACCCAAGCTGAAACGAAATAGTGTTGTAACATGGCTGCCCAACCGCCTAAAGTGGCTTGGTTCAGGTTACTTTTGGCCATGTCGTCAAAGTTGTATTTTTCATAGCGCACATCATTCGTTGAGAACGCACCACCACGATAGGTAGGCATCATCATGCTGCTTTCAGATGGCTTGATCGTTTGTTTAATCTGACCGTACATCTGAACTTGCAGCGGTGCTGCTGAAGTGTTGTTGATTTTATAGTCAACATCTATGTTGAACTTACCGCGATGGAATACGAACACTTTAGTGTAAGTCACACCATTGTCAGCGATATAAGTTAACGGTACTTCTAAGGTATCTTGGCCTTCGGCTAAGGTATATTCAGTTGCCGTTGTGCTAAATGCGGCACGGCCTTTTGCGCTGCTATCGATACCATCGCGACCAATTAGGCCGCTTTGAGCGATATAAGTGAAATCATTCGTTTGCTCAAGCAATACGAATGGTTGATCTTTCTCTAGTTCTTTTTTGTGCGAAACTAACGCAGCAAAAACGATGTCACCACCCACTGGATTGATCTGAATGTCTAACTGATCTGTTTTTACCGTAATCAGTTTGCTGTTTGCAGTAACTGCAGCAGCAGGAACACCTGTATCAGCTTCTGGAACATCGGCACTGTGCGAGCTTGCCGCGTTCGCCACTAAGGACGATTCGGTTGCAACGGGTTTAGGAGCTTTGTCTGCTTGCCACTGTTGCCACAGCAAAAAGCTGACAAACAGTAGTCCTATGAGCAATATATTGCGTTGAGATTCCATAGCCTATTTATTACACCTATCATTTTTAGGGGGGACGGGATCACTACCGCCGGGATGTAAAGGGTGACATTTTAATATGCGTTTCAATGCAAACCAACAACCTTTCGCGGTTCCATGCACTTTTATTGCTTCAATAGCGTAGTGAGAGCAGGTGGGATTGAAACGGCATCGAGGGCCCAGTATAGGGCTTATGAATACTTGATAGCCACGAATTAACGTGGTCGCTAGCCATTGTAGCGGCGACTGAGTTTGCGCCATAGCTTTTCTATCAATTTGTTGATTTCAGCGTTTTCCATTTCCATCACGCCATTTCTGACAAGCACAACAATATCAAGATGAGGAATGTCGTGTTGATTTAAGCGAAAACTATCTCTGATCACGCGCTTAATACGGTTACGTTGATTGGCGCGTTTTACATAGCGTTTAGCAACAGTAAGGCCCATACGCGGATGTTGTTCCGTGTTAGGAATAGCGAGCAAGGTAATTTCAGCAGAAGATGCTTTGATGGGATTGGAAAATACAGATTTAAATTGCGCGGGAGTTAACAAACGTAACTCCCGCGAAAAGGTATAGCTAGTCAACTAGTTACCCACTTATTAAGCAGATAAACGAGCGCGACCTTTCGCACGACGACGTGCAAGCACCTTACGGCCGCCTACAGTAGCCATACGAGCGCGGAAGCCGTGAGAACGCTTGCGCTTCAGGTTGCTAGGTTGAAAAGTACGTTTACTCATGATGGCAATCCGTCTTTGTTATTAGTGAACATATCCTTATCTCTAGGATAGAGGTAAGGGCAAAAAAGAGGCCGAATTGTAATCACAATACTTAGTCACGTCAACAACGAAAGTAAGTAAGTGCTTTATTTCTGCCAGCGTATCCTTAGATCAACCCCCAGAATACACCATAAGATGTGGATAACTCTGTGTACGGACACTACATGTAGTAGTGCAGGGGATCTTCGAGCCGATCGAAGGGGCGCCATTATAGATCAATGTGGATCGCTTAATAAAGCAGGATTTGCGGTTAGTGCTGAATAAAAGGATCGTTTTGGATCTTTGATGATCGAGGATATCCACATAGAATGATCTCGCTGGGGATAAATATTTTTTAAGGATAGCGATCCTTGAGATCTCGCTATAGAATACACCTCTTTTTTGATGATCTTTTGGGGATAACTAAGTGGCTGTTTCACTTTGGCAACAATGTATCGGACGACTGCAAGATGAGCTTTCTGCTCAGCAGTTCAGTATGTGGATCAGACCGTTACAAGCCGAAATGGATGGAGATACTCTGGTGCTTTATGCGCCCAACCGCTTCGTGCTTGATTGGGTCAGAGATAAGTACATCAATATCATTAATCAGTTCTTTACTGAGCAAATGGGTAGCGACGCGCCTAAATTGCGTTTCGATATAGGTAGTCGTCCTTCGGCGAAAAAGCCTAGTGTTCCAGCACCGATTGCGCCAACTCGTGTAGCGAATACCCAAACTAAAGCGACGGTAGGCACGACGTTTAATGTCCAAGCCGAGCCTATGGCGAACGCGAATCACCGCAGTAACATTAATCCGAGCTACCAGTTTGATAACTTCGTAGAAGGTAAGTCTAACCAATTAGGTAAAGCTGCGGCGTTACAAGTGGCTGAAAATCCGGGTGGTGCTTATAACCCACTATTTTTATATGGCGGAACAGGTCTAGGTAAGACTCACTTGTTGCACGCTGTTGGTAACGGGATCATTAAAAATAATCCTAATGCCAAAGTGGTTTACATGCATTCCGAGCGTTTTGTCCAGGACATGGTTAAAGCGCTGCAAAACAATGCGATCGAAGAATTTAAACGTTACTACCGTAGCGTCGATGCCTTGTTTATTGATGATATTCAATTTTTTGCCAATAAAGACAGATCCCAAGAAGAATTCTTTCATACCTTCAATGCGTTACTTGAAGGGAATCACCAAATTATTTTGACTTCAGATCGTTATCCAAAAGAGATCGACGGTGTTGAAGACAGATTGAAATCGCGTTTCGGTTGGGGTTTAACTGTGGCTATTGAGCCACCAGAGTTAGAGACCCGCGTAGCGATCTTGATGCGTAAAGCTCAAGAGAGCGGCATTAATTTGCCCGATGAAGTGGCTTTCTTTATTGCTAAGCGTTTACGTTCAAACGTGCGTGAGCTCGAAGGGGCGTTAAACCGCGTTATCGCCAACGCTAACTTCACTGGTCGGCCAATTACTATTGATTTTGTTCGTGAAGCCTTACGTGACCTCTTGGCACTTCAAGAAAAATTAGTCACTATAGACAATATTCAGAAAACCGTAGCTGAATACTACAAGATCAAGATGGCTGATATGTTGTCTAAGCGTCGTTCACGCAGTGTCGCGCGCCCAAGGCAAGTGGCAATGGCGTTATCCAAAGAATTAACTAACCAAAGCTTGCCGGAAATTGGTGATGCTTTTGGTGGTAGAGATCACACCACAGTGTTGCATGCCTGTCGTAAGATTGCTCAGCTACGGGAAGAGAGCCACGACATTAAAGAAGATTATGCTAATTTGATTAGAACCTTATCTTCTTAAAACAAGGAATTTGGACACGATGAAATTCTCAATTGATAGGGATGCCCTATTAAAGCCGTTGCAATTGGTGTGTGGTGCGGTAGAAAGACGCCATAACTTGCCCATTTTGTCTAACCTCCTTGTAGAAGTAAGTGGTCACTCACTTAAGCTGACTGGTACAGATTTAGAAGTCGAACTCGTGGGCCAAGCTGTGGTTCACGGTGATATCGAAGAAGGTCGTACTACGGTTCCAGCGAAGAAACTGCTCGATATTGTTAAGTCTTTGCCAGAACAAAGCGAACTGAAAGTCGAACAACAAGATAATAAATGGTTGCTGCGCTCAGGCCGTAGCCGTTTTTCCTTAGCGACTTTGCCCGCAGAAGAATACCCTAACGTTGAAGCCTTCCAAGCTGAGATTGAATTTAGCTTGAAGCAGGGCGTGTTGAAGTCGATTATCGACTCGACGCAGTTTTCGATGGCTAACCAAGATGTACGCTATTACCTCAACGGTTTATTGTTTGAAACTGAAGGTAATGTGTTGCGTGCGATAGCGACCGACGGCCATCGTTTAGCCTTAAGTCATCGTACGATTGAAGCACAATTACCAGAAAAACAAGTCATTGTGCCCCGTAAAGGCGTAATTGAAATGGCGCGCTTATTGGAGTCTGACGATCTCGATATCACCATTGCTATTGGTGATAATGCTATTCGTGCCACCACGGCTAACACAGTATTTACCAGTAAATTAGTCGATGGTCGCTTCCCTGATTATCGCCGTGTATTGCCAAAGGGCGGTGATAAAATTGTGATTGCGAGTCGTAATCACTTGAAGCAAGCGCTGACGCGGGCTTCTATTTTATCCAATGAAAAATTCCGTGGTGTGCGTATTCAACTCGAAAATGGTTTGCTCAAGATCACCGCTAATAATCCTGAACAGGAAGAAGCGGAAGAAATCATTGATGTGGAATACAACAATCAGGCCTTAGAAATTGGTTTTAACGTCAGTTACTTACTGGACGTGCTCAACAACCTTAAGTCCGATGATGTGCGTATCACGCTCATTGATGGTAACTCCAGCGCCCTAATCGAAAACCATTTGGAAGAAGATTCCATGTATGTGGTTATGCCGATGCGCTTATAAACCATCGATTTTTACGTTACCCGTGTCTGTACCTCTGTCTTCGATGTCTATGCCGCTTAACGGCGGCACAGTGTTAAATGCACAGCATTGGCCATTCTTTCACTCATTTACCGATAGTCTTAGCCTGTGGCAGCGATTGAGTTGCTCGTTAAGTGCTATGAATCCTTGCCTACGCCGTTTACGCGGCTTAATGAGTAATGCATGAGCCTGACCCGTCTCAATATCGAAGCGTTTCGCAACATTCAGTCCGCACAGTTAATCCCCGCACCTGGGATTAACGTGATTTATGGTCAAAATGGCAGCGGAAAAACCAGTATTTTAGAGGCCATTTATTTCCTCGGTATGGGGCGCTCGTTTCGAAGCCATTTATCCCAACGAGTGATTAATCACGATGACGATAAATTAACGCTATTTGCGACTTTAAATTTAGCGCGCGGTGACAGTAAAATTGGTTTACGCCGATTTCGCAATGGTGAGACGGAAGTGAAAATCGACGGCGAAAAAGTCAAACGTCTGTCGACCTTAGCCGAAGCTTTACCTATTCAAGTGATCACACCTGAAAGCTTTTCTTTACTGTTTGAAGGCCCAAAATCCCGTCGACAATTTATCGATTGGGGCGCATTTCATGCTGACCCACAGTTTTATGGCGCTTGGACGAATGTTCGTCGCATTCTTAAGCAAAGAAATCAATTACTTAGGAACGGCTCAGCTTACAGTCATATTCAATTTTGGGACCAAGAGTTTGTGCGCTATGCCGAGCAGGTCACCGAAATACGAAACCATTATGTAGACTCGTTAAATGAGCTACTTAAGGGTATAATCGGGGAGTTTTTACCGAGTGTAGATGTGAAGGTTTCATTTACGCGCGGCTGGGATAGTAAAACGGATTTTGCAGAACTACTCGAAAACCAATATTCCAGAGATTTGGCCACAGGTCATACCGTCAGCGGTCCCCATAAAGCTGACCTTAGACTTCGTGTAGGCACTTTGCCGGCGCAGGATGCCCTGTCCCGTGGTCAATTGAAATTATTAGTCTGTGCACTGCGTATTGCACAGGGAAAGTTGCTCAAACAACAAATAGATAAAAACAGTATTTATCTTGTGGACGATCTTCCGTCCGAGTTGGATGCACAGCATAGGCAGCTATTGCTTAAGCAGTTAACGGATACCGGAGCACAAGTTTTTGTGACCGCCATTGATCCTGCTGCAATAGTCGATTCGTTACACACGCCTCCCAGTAGGATGTTTCATGTGGAACAGGGACGTGTAACGGTAATTGAATAACCATTGAGAGAATAATATGTCAGAGAATAGTTACGATTCTTCGAGTATTAAGGTCCTTAAGGGCCTTGATGCAGTACGTAAGAGACCTGGGATGTATATTGGTGACACCGACGACGGTACGGGTCTACATCATATGGTGTTCGAAGTAGTCGATAACTCTATCGATGAAGCCTTAGCCGGCCACTGTAGCGATATTACGATTACTATCCATGTAGATGGTTCGGTTTCTGTTAAGGATGACGGCCGTGGTATTCCGGTCTCTATCCATGAGGAAGAAGGCGTATCGGCGGCAGAAGTTATTATGACGGTATTGCATGCCGGCGGTAAGTTCGACGATAACTCCTATAAAGTGTCTGGCGGTCTCCACGGCGTGGGTGTATCGGTTGTAAACGCTTTATCTAAAAAGCTGCAAATGACCATTCGTCGTGCTGGCAAAGTATACGAGCAGTTTTATACTCACGGTGTGCCTGATGCGCCGATCAAAGAGATTGGTGATGCAACCAAAACCGGTACTGAAATCCGTTTTTGGCCAAGTGAAGATACCTTCAGCGATGTTGAGTTTCACTTTGAAATTCTGGCAAAGCGTGTGCGTGAACTGTCTTTCCTTAACTCAGGCGTGGGTATTCGTCTGGTTGATGAACGCGACAATAAAAATGAATTTTTCAAATACGAAGGCGGTATTAGCGCATTCGTCGATTACCTGAACCGTAATAAAACGCCAGTCAACAAAGATGTATTCCACTTTATGCAAGAGCGTGAAGATGGCATTACCGTTGAAGTGGCTATGCAGTGGAATGACGGTTATCAGGAAAATATTTTCTGTTTTACCAACAACATCCCACAGCGTGATGGTGGTACTCACTTAGTCGGTTTCCGTAGTGCGTTGACACGTAACCTCAACAGCTACATGGAAAACGAAGGCTATAACAAGAAAGGTAAAACCAGCGCGACTGGCGACGATGCCCGCGAAGGCTTGACTGCTGTTATCTCTGTTAAAGTGCCAGATCCTAAGTTCAGCTCGCAAACCAAAGACAAACTGGTTTCTAGTGAAGTGAAAACCGCGGTTGAACAAACCATGGGTGAGAAGCTGAACGATTATCTGCTGGAAAACCCAGCTGATGCGAAGTTGATCGTCGGGAAGATTGTCGATGCGGCCCGTGCCCGTGAAGCGGCGCGTAAAGCCCGTGAAATGACCCGTCGTAAAGGCGCACTGGATTTAGGTGGTTTGCCAGGTAAGCTGGCCGATTGCCAAGAAAAAGATCCTGGTCTTTCAGAAATTTACATAGTGGAAGGTGACTCTGCTGGCGGTAGCGCTAAGCAGGGACGTAACCGTAAGAACCAAGCGATTCTGCCACTGAAAGGTAAAATTCTAAACGTTGAGAAGGCCCGCTTCGATAAGATGTTGTCTTCTCAAGAAGTGGCCACACTGATCACGGCACTTGGCTGTGGTATTGGTCGCGACGAATATAACCCAGATAAAACCCGTTATCACAACATCATCATCATGACGGATGCTGACGTCGACGGCTCGCACATTCGTACTTTGCTGTTGACCTTCTTCTTCCGTCAAATGCCTGAATTGATTGAGCGTGGTTATGTGTATATTGCTCAACCGCCTTTATTTAAAGTGAAAAAGGGCAAGCAAGAACAGTATTTGAAAGATGAGCCAGCATTGACTCAATATCTAACGACTCAAGCATTGGATGGCACTATTGTGTACCCAACGCAAGGTGCGATTGGTATGTCAGGTGAGCCGTTAGAGCGTTTAGTGACTCAGTATCGTGAAGTGGAAGCCATTGTGGCTCGTTTAGAGCAGCGCTATCCAACGCATATTACTAACCGTATGCTTTACCACCCAATGATCACCAACGAGATGTTGGCCGATGAAGGCAAGATGAAAGAGTGGATCGATGCCTTTATCCATGAGCTGGTGGAAATGGAAAACAGCGGTGTACTGTATTCTGCTGAGCCGATTCTCGATCCTGAGCGTAAAGTGTATCTGCCTAAGATCACTATTCGTAAACACGGTATCGATACTAACTATCTGTTTACTTATGACTTCTTCCAATCAAGCGATTATCAACGTATCGGTAAGTTAGGTGCGGCGTTAGATGGCATGATTGAAGACGGCGGCTATGTACAACGCGGCGATCGTGTTAAAGAAGTCGGCAGCTTCCTCGAAGCGCTAGATTGGACGATTTCTGAAGCCAAACGCGGCTTATACATTCAACGTTATAAAGGATTGGGTGAGATGAACCCTGAGCAATTGTGGGAAACTACAATGGATCCTGAATCACGCCGTATGTTGCAAGTCACGATTGATGATGCCGTGGGTGCCGATCAGTTGTTCACTTGTTTGATGGGTGATCAAGTTGAACCTCGTCGTGAGTTCATCGAAGCGAACGCATTGAACGTGGCTAACTTAGACGTTTAATGCTAGATGTATAATATTAGACGTGTAATGCGTGTTAAGTGACTCGCGTTAGTACGTGAATGATTAAGGGAAAGCCAAGGCTTTCCCTTTTTTATCTCTATGATTTATCTCTTTATCGATCAATACCCGCTTCATCCGCTGCAACAATTTCAGTCTCTGCTTTAGCCGCATTAATCCACGCCTGCATTTCCGGACAGCTGATCACATGCTGCATATAGGCACGGCTTGCCTGCGAGACTTCAATATCGTAGGTAAGAAAACGCATAACCACAGGGGCAAACATCATGTCGGCAATCGACCATTGGCCAAATAACCAAATACCTTCGGAATTTGATGGGGCAAACTCGGCCATCTGTGCAGACCAAATCGCATCGATGCGCTCAATGTCTTTGCGGACCGCATCAGTGAGTTCTACATAGCGCCTCGCGCGTATGTTCATTGGTAGAGCGTTACGCACGGCATTAAAGCCTGAATGCATTTCACTGGCAATCGATCTAGCCTTGGCTTTTTGTTTAGGATCTTGCGGCCATGCGCTACCTGCAAGATAGGTGTCGTTGAGGTATTCACAAATTGATAGTGAATCCCATACCCTAATGTCACCATCGACTAATGTCGGTACTTTTAAAGTCGGCGAAATGGCTTTGAGTTGCTGATAGAAGCTGTCGGTATCGAGTTGCAGTAATACTTCGTTGAACTGCACGCCAGATTTTGCGGCCATTAACCAAGCTCGCAGTGACCAGCTAGAGTAGTTCTTATTGCCAATATAAAGATCCATTGTTTGTCCTTGAGTGAAATGCCGAGTGTTTCTGCAAAGCTACTATATGGACTCATTTCACCTATGACTAATGAATATTTTACCCTTTCTACATCCGCTAATACGCGTCATTTCTCTTGAGCTTACGAGTCACTTTTATTGAATTTAAACGACTCACAGCATTGAGATAATTTAACCATATCTTAATTACTTTGTTCGATGGATTCTGTCGAGATGAAGGCTAATTGGCGAGATAAATGGATGTGGCAGCGAGTGATTTACCCCGTAAGTGCACTGATTTTTATGCTATCGGCGGTGGCAAACGCCGATGAGGCAAATAAGTTATTGAATATGTGTAAGGCCTGTCATGGCGAGTCCGGTGTGAGTCGTTTTGAGCATATTCCTAACATTGGATGGCAAAACTCAGAATACCTATTGAAGCAACTGCGAGCCTTTAAGGCGGGGGATCGCCAAGATCCCACTATGACTAAAGTCGCCCAACTCTTGACTGAGGCTGATATGCAGCTGATGGCGGATTACTTTTACCTCGGAAAGGATAAATAACATGGATCTTAATCGTCGGGTTTTTATTAAAGGTGCGGTAGCGACTTCTGTTTTATCTGCCTTACCCGTTAAGTGGGTATTTGCCGATCAGCTTCCTGCAGAGGTCATTCCTCTGGATATATCAGCATTAACTTGGACTAAGGGTGAGGACTTGCCGAGTTATTTCAAAGTGTTAAACACTCATCCACTGAATGCGTTTCCGCCGGAGCATAAGCTCGCTCCAGCTGTGACGCCTGCCGATGCCTCGTTTATCCGTTGGAATGGCATAGTGCCTGATTTTAAGGCGCTGGATGCTAAGACTTGGACTTTTAAAGTGGATGGCGAGTCCGTTGCTACTCCGAAAACCTACACAATCGATGAGCTCAAGCGCCGCTTTAAGCATTACACATTACAGTTACTGATTGAATGTGGTGGTAATAGCCGTTCAGGCTTCTTTCCTAGCACTAAAGGCAATCAATGGAATAATGCCGGCGTATTTTGTTCTGAGTGGACAGGTGTCTTAGTGAGTGATGTGCTTAAGGATTGCGGTATTAAAGTTGATGCCGTTTACACAGGCCATCACGGTGTTGATCGGCATTTGAGCGGCAAAGGTGAGGCGATTTCACGCGGCGTACCAATAAAGGCGGCGCTCGAAGAGCTTGGGCTTATTGCATGGTCGATGAATGGTGAGGACATTCCTTATCTACATGGATATCCCTTACGTATTGTGTTTGGTGGACGGCCAGGATCCGTTTCGCAAAAAGCGGCGACGGGGATCAGTGTGCGTAATAAAGTCCATGATGGGCATAAAATGGAAGCGCCAGCGTATCAACTCCCTAAATATCCGATAGCGCCAGGTGAGTCTGTTGATGATAAAGACTATAAAATCATTGAAGAAATGATAGTGAAGTCATTGATCACTCAACCCCAATCTGGAACCGAATTAGCTGTGGGTCAAAAGATGACTATCGCAGGCCATGCTTGGGCGGGATTGCGGGAAGTGGTTAAGGTGGAAGTCAGTTACGATTATGGCACCCGTTGGTTTGCCGCTGAATTAGAAAAACCTAAAAACATAACAGCATGGCAGCAATGGAAGATTGAATTGCAATTACCGTCGCAGGGCTATTATGAAATCTGGGCCAAAGCGACAGATAGTGAAGGTGATAGTCAGCCTGTCGTACAACCGCAATGGAATCCTAAGGGATATATGTTTAACGGTTGCCACCGTATTGCCGTTAGGGTGGTGTGATGAAGTCGCATATCAATAAACTGATATTGCTTGGGCTAGTAGCATCCAGTATTTCGCTAGCCGCTGAGTATCCAGTGGACCCTAAATCGGGTTTGATCATGGCTCCTGGCTGGGAGTTAGTGAACTATCAATGTAATGCCTACCATACCAGTATGATAGTCGTGCAAAACCACGGCGATAAAGCCTTTTGGAATGAAACTTTGCAGTGGATGATAGACACTCAGGGTTTATGGGACTTGTCGGATACTTGGGCGCCGACCTTGAGTTATCTAAGCACTCATTATGGGCAGGCTGAAATGGATATGACGATCTTCAGACGTCTACCTTTAGAACCGAGCCTGCAGCCTGCGCTAGTTAACCCTTTCCCTAAGGAGCCAAAATGAAAGCGATTATCATAAGTTTGATTGCGCTATGTGGCTTATCCACAGAGGTTAATGGGGAGGTTTATCAAGCAGATATAGAGCGAGGTCAGGCATTGGCTACGGCACAGTGTGAGTCATGCCATGGCAATGCGGTGATCGCTATGGCCAAGCAATTCCCAAACTTAAAGGGACAAAAATTAGCTTATCTTAATAAACAGCTCGTCGATTTTAAAACCGGTTTACGACTCGATCCTTTGATGCAATCACAAGTCAGCGCGTTAAGCTCAGAGCAATTACAAGATGTGGCGCTATTTTATAGCCAGCAAGTTACACCGAACCTAAGTGCGAATTAGCGCGAGTATAGTGCGTTATTTGAATAAAACCGATATAGGGTTTAGTTAGGGAATACGGGGTGATATTTTGTAGATTTGATTATGCAGTGGTTCGTTAATCTAGGCTACGTTGTAGTCGATAGAAGTAGTCATGCCATTCCGCTTGTGCCGTTGCCGCTTGTTCATCGTCAACCAATTCGAATTTAATTGTCTGCCCTGGGCGAGTTTGCGCGAGTTTCCACAGATCGGCTTCAATAATCACGGCTATTTGAGGATGATTGCTGGTGGTCTTAGCATCGGCAAGTAACACTAAAGGTTGCCCTGAAGCTGACACTTGAATGACTCCGGGCTTGACTGTATGGGATTGAACGGGAAATGGTTTTGCTAAGGTCAATATTTCCCCGTTGAGTATTGCACTTGCACGATTGCTTTCTGCCGACAGTTGCCACTGTGTTTGCCAGAATGTTTGCTGAGATTTCAACGAGAAGGCTTGGGTGTGCTTTGTTGCGAGTGCGCGAATATGCCCATTCCAACTTTTTTGAATTGCGCCAACTTGCCTTCTTATTGGATGAGCTGAACCTAAGGTCAGGTTATCGCCAGCTTCTAATGCGCGACCATGAAATCCACCGATACCTGAGGTTAAATCAGTTGCAGCAGAATCCATCACTAACGGCACTCTAACGCCGCCATCAATCGCAACATAGGCACGCATGCCTTTATTTCCCCCTCTAAGACTGAGTTTTTGTCCTGCCTTAATTGAGTAACGCCAGCCGCAAACTATGGGTTTATTGTCTATGCGGGCATCGAAATCGGCACCCGTTAAGGCAATCCAAGCATCACGTTTAAACAAAAAAATCGATTGGCCGAAGGTCAATTCCAGTACGGGTGTATTGTCTGGGTTTGAGAGTAGGCGGTTTGCTAAACACAGTGCAGGTCTATCTAAGGCACCAGCTTGGGTTACGCCTAAATGTCGATATCCCATGCGTCCGATATCTTGAACTGTGGTTAGTGCACCCGCTTTTATTACCTCGATCATCAAATTTTCCGTTGTTAGCTCGCGAGTAGATTGTTAATCACTTAAAGGGAGACAAAATACGTATCCCTTTATGAATGGTAGACATATTGTCAGTTAAATGATGCTGAAATGTAAGTTTTTTGAGGTTTCAACTTGTAACCAAGATTGTCTTTGTAAAAGCAGTAATGGTGGGATAGAAGAAGTCCGAAATGAATTGAATATGTTACACTTAAGCTAAGTATTAGCCTGTCTACAATGTCTTAATACACGGCTTGAGCTGATCAAAATGGATTTATGATGGGCAATATTTAACTGACTTTTTAACAATTATTTATAATGACAGGTTGATGCTTCTTGATTAAATCACTTTTTAATAAACTCTTTAATATTCGCGATACGGCGACCGTTGAGAGACCCAAAAGTTTTTCAACGACGGACTTAGGTAAGTCGCTTGAACCTGCGCGAAAGCCAGCTAAACCTCTCGAAGACATTAGTGTGGTATCTGTGGATTTATCTGCACTCTTTTATAGTTTGTTATTTCCGACACGGGTTAAGGACACTGGCGGTGTAGCCAATAATCTTGAACGTCGAGTCATGACGGAGATAGAGCAGGCCTTGGCATCGCCACAAGTGATCGCCGAAAAAGTGTTAAAACTGCCGTCAAAAGTATTGGAGTTAGATCGTAAATTGTCCGACCCACAGTTTGATATTAAGGCTCTATTAGCACTTATCGAGCGTGATCCTTTACTGAGTGTGGAGGTGCTTAAGCTGTGCAATTCCCCTGCGTTTAAACGTAGTGATAGGGATATCACCAGTTTACAGCAGGCTTTGGTACAGCTTGGCCGCGAACAGTTGAGAAAATTTGTCACCACTTGTTTAGTGCGTGAAATGTTGGATATCAAACCAATCTATTTTCGTCGTTTCGGCGCTGAAATTTGGCGCCACTCGATGCAGGTCGCCTTTCTCGCCAGTGAGTTAAGCGATGAAGATCAAGATACGGCTTTTTTATTGGGCTTATTGCATGATGTCGGCAAGCTGGCCATTTTCAAAATGCTACTCGATGCGTTTGTGCAGGCGGAGCCCGGAGAACAGCCTAATTCTGGGTTATTTAGACAAGTGATGACGACGAAATCGTTAACCTTAAGTTCATTGCTCGCTAAGTATTGGCAGCTACCTAATACCTTTGAAACAGAATTAGACAAGCTCGCCAGTGTGAACTCGCGTCCGCAAGCTGGGCTCGCAGCTGTGGTATGGCGGGCGAATGTGATCAGCGAGATTTCTATGCTGCATCAAGCAGGGCAATTGTCTCCTGAAATACTGGCGAATTTACTGCAGCAAGTTAACTTAGATCAAACTCAATTTGATGGCTTACATCAACAACTGACGCAGTTCTGATTGGGCTGTTTAAGAAATCAGGACAATAAAAAACGCGCTATTGAGCGCGTTTTTTCTAAAGCGATAATTTAAAAAACGTTAGTATCGTTATTGCAGTAGTGATATATCCGCGACGTGCAGGAACTGCTCGCGTAGATTATTCAATAATGCTAAACGATTGTTTTTCAACGCTTCATCATCCGCCATGACCATCACATCTTCGAAGAACTGATCCACGCTTTCACGTAGGCCAGCTAACAAGGTTAAGGCTTGTTGGTAATCGGCATTGGCAAACAAAGGCGCCAATTGCGGTTGCAGCTCGTTCAACTTGGCTGCCAATGCTTGTTCTGCGGCTTCGGTTAACAGACTCGCATTGATCGTTGTCGGTAAAGCACCTTCAACCTTAGCTAGAATGTTTGATACACGTTTGTTCGCTGCCGCAAGTGCACTAGAAGCTTCTAGGCTTCTAAAGTGTGATACCGCATTGATACGGCTATCAAAATCAGCTGGGCGTGTTGGGCGACGTGCTAGCACGGCTAAGATCACATCAACACCAATACCTTTATCTTGATACCAAGCGCGGAAGCGTGCCATTAAGAACTCTAACACTTCATCGCTTGCATTGGCGTTGCTTAAGTTAGTACCGTGGAGCTCCTGAGCTTTAGCTATCAGCGTTACTAAGTCCAGTGGCAGTTTGTTCTCAACGATAATACGCAGCACACCGATGGCGGCACGGCGTAGGGCAAAGGGATCGGCAGCGCCTTTTGGTGCTTGGCCAATACCAAAGATGCCGACTAAGGTGTCGAGCTTGTCTGCTAATGCGACAGCGCAAGATACACCGGCATTAGGCACTGTATCGCCAGAGAACTTAGGCTTGTATTGCTCTTCCATTGCAACTGCAACGGCTTCGGTTTCACCATCGAGGCGGGCGTAGTGCATGCCCATAGTGCCTTGAGTGTCGGTAAACTCCATCACCATATTGGTCATCAAATCGGTTTTAGATAACAAACCTGCACGGGCTGCATCAACTGCATTCGCGCCAGTTTGTCCGGCAATAAAGGCGGCTAGAGCAGAAATACGATTTACTTTGTCTTTTAAGGTGCCGAGCTGTTGTTGGAACAGGACGGTTTCTAGGCTAGGTAAACGCGATTCCAGCGTGTGATTTTTATCGGTATTAAAAAAGAACTCGGCGTCGGCAAGACGTGGGCGAACGACTTTCTCGTTACCAGAGATAATTTGCGCGGGATTTTTAGATTCGATATTGGCCACAAAGATAAAGTTTGGCAGTAACTTGCCTGCATCATCAAAGACTGGGAAGTATTTTTGGTCGCCTTTCATGGTATAGACCAAAGCTTCAGACGGTACACTTAAGAATTTTTCTTCGAAGCTGGCGGTCAATACCACAGGCCATTCAACCAAAGAGGTGACCTCTTCAAGCAGGCTATCTTCGATATCCGCTGTGCCACCAATCTTAGCTGCGGCTTTTTCGGCATCGGCTTTGATTAATGCTTTACGGCTTTCGTAATCGGCGATGACTTTACCTTTTTCTTTTAGGTCGGCAAGGTAGTGATCAGCGTGTGCTAATTCAAACTGCTTGAGCCCCATAAAGCGGTGACCGCGAACAGTGCGTGCCGATTTGATACCCAGCAATTCACCTTCAATCAACTCACTGCCTAACAAGATAGTGGCTGTATGAACGGGGCGAATAAATTGGGTTTTATTATTGCCCCAACGCATTGGCTTAGGAATGGGCAATTTATCGAGTGCACGTTGAGCCATAGCGGCGATCAAACTTTTGGTTTCGACGCCCTCAACTTTGGCGTTATGGACTAACCATTCGCCTTTATCTGTGACTAAACGTTCGGCTTGCTCAACGGTAATGCCATTACCACGTGCCCAACCTTCAGCGGCTTTAGTCGGTTTGCCTTCAGCATCGAATGCTGAACTCACGGCGGGGCCACGTTTCTCAACCACTTTGTCAGCTTGCGCAAGGGCAAGTTCAGTGACGTTAATTGCCAGACGACGTGGCGCTGCGTACCAAACGGCTGAGCTGAACGCTAAATCGGCTTTGGTGAGTTCTTCAGTAAAGTTAGCTAAAAAGGATTCAGCCAGTTTACGCAGTGACTTAGGTGGTAATTCTTCCGTGCCTAACTCTATGAGTAAGTTTTCAAAATTCATGTTTTTACCTCTACTTACACATTGGGAAGCCAAGCGCTTCGCGTGCCTGATAATAAGATTCAGCGACCGCTTTCGCCATAGTACGAACACGTAAGATGTAGCGCTGGCGCTCGGTAACTGAAATGGCATGGCGGGCATCGAGCAGGTTGAAGGCGTGTGAGGCTTTCATCACTTGCTCGTATGCGGGCAGAGGTAAAGGTTTTTCTAGCGACAATAAATGCTGACACATTTTTTCGCATTGATCGAACAAGGCGAACATAAAATCCACATCGGCGTGTTCGAAGTTATAGGTCGATTGCTCGACTTCGTTTTGATGGAACACATCGCCATAGGTGATTAGGCCCAGTGGACCATCGGTCCATACGAGATCATAAACACTATCTACGCCTTGGATATACATGGCCAGACGCTCTAGGCCATAAGTGATTTCACCTGTGACTGGGCTGCATTCGATGCCGCCGACCTGCTGGAAGTAAGTAAACTGAGTCACTTCCATACCATTAAGCCAGACTTCCCAGCCTAAGCCCCAAGCACCTAGTGTTGGTGATTCCCAGTTATCTTCCACAAAGCGGATATCGTGGATTTGAGTATCAATACCCAGTGCTTGCAGTGAGCCTAAATACAGCTCTTGAATATTGTTAGGTGAAGGCTTCAACACGACTTGGAATTGGTAGTAGTGCTGCAGACGGTTAGGGTTTTCACCGTAACGACCATCCGTAGGGCGGCGCGATGGCTGCACATAGGCACTGCTCATAGGTTCAGGCCCTAAAGAACGTAGGAAAGTTTGTGGGTGGAATGTACCAGCGCCGACTTCCATATCTAAAGGTTGAACAATTGCACAGCCTTGCTGTGCCCAATATTCCTGCAGGGTGAGAATGAAACCCTGAAATGTTTTTACGTCGTGTTTTGTCGTCATGTCTACTTGTCTACTGCCGTCAGCCTGAATAGAAAATGGGTTCGATTATACCTTGTAGATATCTGCTTATGTAGGTTATTTTTTACCTTCTTAATTAAAACAATAAGGTTATATACCATGGAAGAGATCCGCTGTGGCTGGGTAAGTGATGATCCCTTGTATCGTGAGTATCACGACAAAGTGTGGGGGCGACCTGTTTATGATCCAAAGGAGCTGTTTGCTAAGTTGTGTTTAGATGGTCAACAGGCCGGATTATCTTGGATAACTATCCTGAAGAAGCAACAAAACTATGAACAGGCCTTTGCTAATTTTGAACCTGAGATTATTGCGACTTTTGATGAGGCGAAAGTGGAGGAGCTCATGCTGGATCCCGGCATAGTGCGCAATCGCTTGAAGGTGAACTCTATCATCAAGAATGCCAAAGGTTATTTAGCATATACTGCCGACGGGAAGGATTTCTCTGCATTTTTATGGAGCTTTGTGGGCGGAAAACCCATAGTTAATCAGATTACGGCAATGTCGCAGGTTCCTGCACAAACACCAGAATCTGAAGCCATGTCAAAAGCGTTGAAGAAACTCGGATTCAATTTTGTCGGCCCAACCATTTGTTATGCCTTTATGCAGGCGGTGGGTATGGTGAACGATCACCTTGTCGAGTGTATTTCCTATCAAACCTGTGTTGATTCCTGTGCTGAGCATAGCCACTAGAATCATTAATCGTTGATCTGACTGATATTAAAGAAAACTCTTGTAGAGTATCCAAATACAAAAAAGCATGTTCCACGTGGAACATGCTTTTTGAGCTTCGCTGGAACTCATCTTGTTAAACTTAAACGGTCTCAACAGGAAAGCTATTTTCCTTAGACTTGAAAGTTGCCCTTAGAGTTTCTCAAAGAAAAACGGCTTACGCTGTGCTTTATCCCCATTAAGTTCATTCATAGTCTCTGCATCAAATAACTTACCATTGACCATAGTATGAGTGACTCTGTCGGTGACTCGAATGTCGGCTAATGGATCACCATCAATAACGATCAAGTCTGCGAGCTTGCCTTCTTTGATAGAACCGAGTTGCTGCTCCATGCCAAAGGTCGTCGCTGGATTAATGGTGGCCGTTTTCAACACTTCCATATTGCTCATGCCGCCTTGGGCAAACATCCACATTTCCCAATGTGCCGCTAAACCTTCACGTTGACCGTGGGCGCCAATATTTGGGTGAACCCCTAACTTATTGAGTTCGTTAGCCACCTTAGCAACATTGAAATGATTGTAGTGGCTCTCTGGTGCATGGGGGCGTCGCATTGATCTTGCTTGTAAAATATCGGCTGGCACATACATGGATAGGCGTGGATGTGCCCACACATCGGTTTTATCATACCAGTAGTTTTCACCAGAAATACCACCATAGGCAACCACTAAGGTTGGCGTGTAACCAACTTGAGTCTGGCTCCAAAACTGTTTGATATCATTATAGATTGAACCAACGGGGAGCGAGTGCTCAATCGTAGTATGTCCATCGGCGACCATGCTTAAATTATGTTGCAGCAAGCTGCCACCTTCAGGGACAACCATCATTTCAAGTTCACGCGCTGCGGCTATGACTTGCTGTCTCTGATTGCGGCGCGGTTGGTTATAGCTTTTTACGCTAAAGGCTCCGACTTTTTTCAGGCGTTCAAGATGGAATTTGGCATCATCCAGTGAGTCTATGTGCGATGTGTAGCCAGGCGCATTTGCGCCATAGAGTATGGTGCCGGTGGAGAATATTCGTGGGCCAACAATATTGCCTGCTTTTTGTTGCTCAGATGCGGCAAAGATTTCTGTAGTGTCATTCGATGGATCGTGAATAGTGGTGACACCCAAGGATAAGCCTGAATACAGCGCCCAGTTCTGTTGTGGCACAATTTCATGATCTGCTTGCGGTCCATGGGCGTGGGCATCGAATAGTCCTGGCATAATGGATTTGCCTTTGATGTCGATGATCTGCGCATCCTTAGGAATCGCAACATTGGCATCGCCTACGGCGACAATATGATTGTCTTTGACTATGACCACACCATTATCAATCACTTGGTCATTTTCCATCGTAATCACTTTACCACCGACAAACGCGATTGTTCCACGTGGAACATCGGCCTTTTCGGTAAAGCCTAAATCGATAATGCTTGGTTGTGCCTTTTCATCTTTGTTGCGATATTGAGTGTCAACCTTGGCTTGGTACAACTCGGGGCCAAGAGTCCAATATAGTTGGTCGCTTTTACTGTTCCAACTGATACTTTCACCCGCACGGGCACTCAATTGGCTTACGGGTAGATTGCTGGCATTGGGGCCAATCTCAACTGTCTCGCTGTGTTTAGCAAAAGGTGTTACCCAAACCTTGAATCGTTCAGCAAAGGCGAGTTGCTCACCATCGGGTGAAACCCTAAATTCAGTTGCATGTTTGCTGCTGTAATGAACCCGTTTATCGAAGCCGTCTAAGTTGATGGATGATAACTGCGGCGTTTCATCTTCGCTGCTATTCATAAAAAAGACGCGATCGGCATTAGCACCGAATTGAGCTTGATAGCCATCGGCACTGATCTTGCTATTTTGTTTACCTTTAATATCGACTTTATATAGCCCAGGTTCCTGCGACCAAGTTCTTGGTGTGAGGTTACCGCCTTGAGTTTTACGATACACTACGAGTTCACCATTGGGTGAAAAGGTGGGTTCGACATACTTTCCTGGCTCAGATGTTAGCTGCTTAGGTTTGCTACCTTTGGCGCTGATCACTTGCACTGTGCCTTGGTCTTGGTCATTCCAAGTGGTGAAAACAATATTTTTACCATCGCGCGACCATTGGGGATAAAGTTCTGCAATATTTTTGTCTAGCTCAGTCAAGCGTGACATTCTGCCATCGGGTAAGGATTTTAACCAAATTTTACCCAGTGCTTCGAAGGCGACTTTGCTACCATCCGGTGAGACCTGCGCCATACGTAGCATTTTTACATCGAAAACGTCTTTATCGATATCTTGCTTAAAGCGCACCGAGGGCTGTACGGCTAACTCAGTTTTTACACTAAAGGGGATATCTGTGAGTGTTTTATTGGCAACATTCAGACGATTAATTTTTCCCTTAGCCCAGAAGAAAATATCCTTGTTATCTTGTGTCCATGCCATTGTTGGATAGACGCCATGAATGGCCCAAGTCTCCTGCATATCACGGTCAAGTTCGCCAAACAGCTTAGTTGTTTCTCCCGACTTAAGGTCGAGTAGGTAGAGTGATGACTGGAAATCATCGCGCTTAATATAGGCGAGCTTAGTACCGTCTGGGCTCGGCGTTGGCCGAATCGCTCCACCCGTGTCTTCGATTAATACCTCAATCTCACCAGTTTGAGTATCGTAGCGTTTTATTTTGTAGATACCGTTGACCGAATCCTTTGAGTAATGGAATGTTTTACCCGGCGTGTCATCCTGACTAAAGTAGATATAGCGACCATCGGGTGAATACGCGGGTTCACCTAAATCTTTCTCATCATTAGGACGTTCGGTCAATTTAACGCCTTCACCACCCGCAACGTGGTATAGCCACACTTCGCCCGCACCCAAACTACGACTGGCGGTAAAGTGCTTACGGGCAACCAGATACTGGGAGTCTGGGCTCCAAGCTGGACTGTTTAGCAGCCTGAAGGTTTCTTGGGTGACTGTTCTTGGGTTTTTGCCATCAGCATCCATAATCCAAATGTTATCACCACCATCACCATCGGACGTAAAAGCAATGTGCTTGCCATCAGGGCTATAGACGGGCTGCATCTGCCAAGCTATGCCTTGGGCTAATGGCTTAGCTTCACCGCCTGTTACTGGAATTTGGTAGATGTCACCGAGTAAGTCGAAGACGATATGCTTACCATCTGGACTGACACTCAAGTTCATCCAAGTGCCTTCATTAACATCAACTTTGACTTGCACTAAGGGAGCATTCGCTGGAGCGTTAACATTCCAAGTCGATTCTTTCGTTTCTGTGGCGTTAACTGCGAGGGTATTCATCCCAAGAGTGAGGGCAATATAAAGCGGGGTAAGTTTAGAGTTCAACATGTCACTTCCTGTTATCGTTCTTATGGGCTACATGAGCGGTATTAATCACAAGATAAAGTTTTGTTAATACTTGGTGTAGTTATCGCATAAATAGATAGGAAGGAAAACGTAAATACTGTTTCAATTGATGTTCGAGCTAGAAAGCTGATATTTATATTAGGATTGGGACAACAGAAATAGAACCAAGTTATTTGGTTCTATTTATAGAGGAGTATGGAGAACTAGCTGAGATAGGCTGATTGGATTAGCTAGGAAAGAAAATTGCTATCTCATCACCTAAGTGGATCATAGCGTCATTCAATACCCTGCATGTTACACCTCCTCGCCAATCTGGGGTGAGTGCGGCTTCTAAACCAACATGTGCAATTTCCATTTTTTTACAAGGATCGGTCTCACCTGTAATTTCAAGTAGTAACTCACCAATCTGTAAATGTTTACCAACATCTGCACTGCTAAATACTAGACCATCAACGAGCAGATTTGCTCTGCGAGTCGTCCAAGGCAATTCTGCCTCGATAGCACGACAGGCTTGTTGCCATTGTAGTTTGGAAAGCACAGTGACTTGGCGTTTGCCTGGACGACCAAATACATCTTTCTCTACACCATTTAACTGGGTGACATTGGCACAGAGAACCTCATTCATTGGGCCGCGCTTTACAGTTTTATAGGCAATTGCCAGCAGTTTTGGCATAGTTCCTCACATCCTTTTTTAATGATTAAGTCGCTAAAACGATACGACTTAAAGTCCTTTTTTGATCAAATATTGGTATGGCGTCTGAGCCGTTTCGCTGGCGATAAGGGTGTGATCCATAAACTCACAGAAGCTTGGAATATCGCGTGTCGTTGCAGGGTCATCGGCAATGATCAGCAGTGTCTCGCCTGCAGCCATTTGTCTTACCGTTTTACGCACCATCATTACAGGTTCTGGGCAACGTAAGCCTATTGCATCGAGCCTATGCTGTGCGGTTGAGAAAGCGTCGTTCATATTACCTCTACTGAACGGTTAAGCAGAATTAGCTAATGTTACTCCAGCCCCCATGATAAACCAAGTTGGTGGTCTCAATTTGTGATGTGGTTTGATTGGTGTGCTTTTTGTCGTTACCAAAGCTAGAGATAAAATGTTCCACGTGGAACAAACTTATGGCTTATGATAATTAACATTACTCAACGGCTTTATCAGCAGCGCTTTGAGATTGAGAGATCGGATGGATAACTGCAGTACTATTCTCTGGTGCTAAATCATTTGCAGCTGCCATAGTTTGTTGCTGCAATTTGGACGCCCGTTTGTAGCTATACATTTTTTGATCGGCTTTATGAATTAAGCTATTGGCTTCTTCGTATTCATAGGGGCCTGTATCTGTAATGCCAAAGCTTAAGGAAATATTGTTTAGACTGAGTTTTATTTTTTGATTAAACCGAGTGATGAAATTCTCGCGAGCTTGTTCCTCACGACAGTTAGGCATGATGATACAGAACTCATCTCCACCATATCGAAAACAATGATCTTCAGCACGAGTGGTTTCTTTAATCGCTTTTGCGACAGCACAAAGTACTTCATCACCTGATCTATGGCCTTGAGTGTCATTAAATAATTTAAAATCATCTACATCTAAGTAGATGACACACACTGGCTCGGCGCGTCTTTGGGCAGCTCTGAGTATGCGAGTTGCGGTTTCTTGTAAGTGCCTTACGTTGAGCAAACCTGTTAAGGGATCGGTTTGCGAGAGTTCTTCTAACTGCTGGGTCCGCTCTTTGACTTTGCTTTCCATGCTTTGGGCATATTTCTCAGCCTTATCTTTAGCGTTCTCAATCTCGGAGACTAAGCTGCGAATATAAGTATCGAATACTAGTGTGACATCAAACAGCACGAGTTTATCAATTGCGGCTCGAATACGTTCAGCTTGACGTACATCTTGTACTGAGCCGTTGATCACTGCATAGATCAACTCCTTGAGTGTGTGCACCGCAGACAGGTAAAGTTTGGGCTCAACACCAATGCGTTTATGGACTAACCCAATCCGCAGGCGATTGTTTACGTACTCAAGATCATAAACACCATTAAATAAATCAAGCACATATCTTCTCTGTGCGGTACGTAGGCGGGCAAGGGTGTCTGAGTCTCCAATCAAGAGCGCAATTTCTGACACACTGGTTTGTAAGCCGTAAAAGTCGTCGACGATTTTATCTATGTTTTCTTCAATGATGGGCTTAAAGGATTGCAGGGCCTTTACGTCCGCCCCTGTAAAAGAGAAGAGCGCCTTACGAGACTCGATCTCCAGCTCAGTGATCCGCATTTGTTCGAAAAGGGTCTGTTCCGTTTGTAGCATCTGGCATTCCTCTGGTAAAACAACGAATTGCATCCTTGCACTACACTGCCTAGATTTGGCTGATGATTGCTGCCACTTGTCGTCCACAATAGCCAGTAATGCCCTTGTAGTTAAGTCGATAACGGACTGATTTTCAAATGAACAGCAGAAGAAATGAGAAATATTAATATTTACGATGGCAGAATATTTGGCATAAAAAAGCCGGAACAAGTTCCGGCTTTGATTATTTGAGTAACGAATTAAACGCGTTCGAACACGGTTGCGATACCTTGGCCTAAACCAATACACATGGTCGCTAAACCTAAGGTCGCGTCTTTGTCTTCCATCAAGTTGATCAGCGTCGTAGAGATACGCGCACCTGAACAACCCAGTGGGTGACCTAGTGCAATCGCGCCGCCGTTGAGGTTGATTTTGTCGTCAACCACATCCGCTAAACCTAAATCTTTCACACAAGGTAAAGACTGAGCTGCAAACGCTTCGTTCAGTTCAATCACATCTAAATCGGCAACTGTGATACCGGCACGAGCCAGCGCTTTTTGCGTGGCAGGAACAGGGCCGTAACCCATGATAGCCGCGTCACAACCCGCAACCGCCATAGAGCGAATACGTGCACGAATTGGTAAGCCAAGTGCGCGCGCTTTAGATTCTTCCATGATCAGCATGGCTGAAGCGCCATCAGACAGTGCAGAAGAAGTACCTGCAGTCACAGTGCCGTTGACTGGATCAAATACCGGACGCAGTGCTGCTAGAGATTCCATTGTGGTTTCTGGGCGGATCACTTCGTCTTGCAGGACTTTAATTAAGGCACCGTTAGCATCGTGACCTTCAATGCCATAGATTTCCTTGGCAAAACGGCCTTCAACTGTGGCTGCATAAGCGCGTTGATGAGAACGTACCGCAAAAGCATCTTGCTGCTCACGGGTAATACCGTGCAGTTTACCTAGCATTTCAGCAGTTAACCCCATCATGCCAGAGGCTTTTGCCACGTTATTAGCAAGACCAGGGTGGAAGTCGACACCATGGCTCATAGGCACATGGCCCATGTGTTCTACGCCACCAATAATAAAGGTGTCGCCCATGCCAGTCATAATCGCACGCGCCGCTTGATGGATAGCATCCATTGATGAGCCACACAGGCGGTTAACCGTCACAGCGCCAGCGGTTTTTGGAATGCCGGCTAATAGTGAAGCATTACGGGCAATGTTGAAGCCTTGCTCTAGGGTTTGTTGCACACAACCCCAAATCACGTCTTCAATTAGGTTTGGGTCGAGTTGCGGATTACGCAGCAACAGACCTTTCATCAATTCGGCAGACAGAGTTTCTGCACGTACATTACGAAATACGCCAGCCTTTGAGCGGCCCATCGGAGTACGAATACAGTCTACGATAACAGCTTGTTTCATGATTAAATTCCTTTCCCGCTAATTAGGCTTGGTAGTAGCTACCGTTATTGGCTGCTAATGTACGCATCGCATCTGTGACTTGATACAGACCGCCCAAGTGAGCATATTTGTCTGCTAAGGCCACAAAGTTTGCGACACCCATGGTATCCAAATAACGGAACACGCCGCCTCTGAATGGCGGGAAACCTAAGCCATAAACTAGGCCCATATCCGCTTCGGCTGGTGATGCGACAATACCTTCTTCTAAACAGCGCACGGTTTCGATGATCATAGGGATCATAGTACGGGCAATAATGTCATCGGCTTCAAAGGCTTTTAACTCGCCAAAGGCAGCTTTCAATAGGCCGTAGCTCGTAGGATCGACATCTTTCTTCGGTTTACCACGGCTATCGACTGAATAGACATAGAAACCTTTGCCATTTTTCTGACCAAGACGTTTGTTCTCAAACATCACATCAATCGCATCAGTGCCTGATTTACCCATGCGATCAGGGAAACCTTCAGCCATAACGGCTTGGGCGTGATGACCTGTATCTAAACCCACTACGTCGAGCAGGTAAGCAGGGCCCATTGGCCAACCGAATTGTTTTTCCATCACTTTGTCGATTGCAGCAAAGTCGCCACCTTCGGCAAGTAAGCCGTTAAAGCCTGCAAAGTAAGGGAAGAGTACGCGGTTAACGAAGAAACCCGGGCAATCATTAACAACGATTGGGGTCTTACCCATTTTGCTGGCATAAGCCACAACAGAGGCGATGGTTTCTTCAGAGCTGTGCTCGCCACGGATAACTTCGACCAAAGGCATTTTGTGCACT
Organism: Shewanella sp. SM95; assembly: GCF_025653595.1. Taxonomy (NCBI): domain Bacteria; kingdom Pseudomonadati; phylum Pseudomonadota; class Gammaproteobacteria; order Alteromonadales; family Shewanellaceae; genus Shewanella; species Shewanella sp. SM95. The sequence continues at coordinate 20,625 of NZ_JAKKSE010000022.1, read as the reverse complement.
GGGTTGAAGAAATGCATACCGCAGAAACGCTCAGGTTTCTTCATGCTCTTAGCGAGTAAGTTGATTGAAATTGTTGAGGTGTTTGACGCGATAATTGCATCTTCACTCACATAACCTTCAACTTCGGCTAAAACCTGTGCTTTGATTTTTGGATGTTCAACAACGGCTTCAACGACAACATCACTGTGTTTAATTGCGGCATAATCTAACGAAGGCGTGATGTTGTTTAGCACTTTGGCCATTTTTTCTGGCGTTGAACGGCCACGGGCGACTTGGGCAGATAGCAGTTTAGCGGCTTCATTGAGGCCTAAATCTAAGGCTGGCTGGGCAATGTCTTTCATGACAATCGGTGTGCCTTTGCTGGCGCTTTGGTAAGCTATGCCGCCGCCCATAATGCCTGCACCTAATACGGCCGCGTTGTTGACTTCTTTCGCTAACTTGCCGGCTTTCTTCGCTTTACCTTTAACAAATTGATCGTTAAGGAAAATACCGATAAGTGCCTTAGCAACGTCAGTTTTAGCGAGCTTGATAAAGGCTTGATGTTCGATTTGTAATGCTTCAGCACGACCTTTAGTCGATGCTTGCTCAATTACGCTTACTGCAGCCATTGGTGCAGGGTAGTGTTTACCCGCAACAGCAAACACCATGCCTTTGGCTGTGGTGAATGACATCATAGCTTCAAGTTTTGGCAGTGTTAGTGCAGACAGTTTACGGTTACGACGTGCTTGCCAATCCAGCTTTTCAGCAACAGCATCTTTCAGCATTTGAATCGCAGCAGCTTCTAACGCTTGCGGTGCAACCACGGCATCAACAGCGCCGACTTTCAGTGCATCTTCAGCGCGTTGGTCTTTACCGGTCGTGATCCACTCAAGTGCGTTATCTGCACCAATCACACGTGGCAGACGAACTGTGCCGCCAAAACCTGGGATGATGCCGAGTTTAGTTTCGGGTAAACCGATTTTGGCTGTGGTGTCTGCGATACGGAAATCCGTTGCCAGAATGGTTTCACAGCCGCCACCTAAGGCAAAGCCTTTGATTGCTGATGCAGTTGGGAAAGGCAAGTCTTCGAGTTTGTTGAAGACTGCATTAGCTTGTTCAACCCAAGAGAGCAATACGGCATCATCTTGTGCGAACAGGCCTAAAAATTCGGTAATGTCGGCGCCCACAATAAAGGTATCTTTACTTGAGGTCAGCACTAACGCTTTGATATTGGAATCTTGCTTGATGCTGTCTAATGCCGCATCGAGCGAGGCGAGGGTTTCTCTGTCGAATTTGTTCACCGAACCGGGTGCGTTAAAGCACAGCTTGGCAATATTATCCTCGAGTAACTCAACTTGAATTGTAGGACTTTGGTAGATCATTGCTTGCTTCCTTTTGGCTTAAAAGTGATACCCACCATTATGTGTTGGTGCTAGTACGACTCTCTATCTCACAGCAGCTTCGGCCATCATTTGACCAGTTGTGTGCCAGTGTGCTTCGAAATTCGATAAATTACAACACCCAATTTAAACGACTGTTTAATTTCTTGTCGGCTAGAGTGATTTTTTACCTTTGTGATACACTGCACAGAGTGTAGAACACCTAGAATGCGTTAAATCACTTTGCGGATAAATAGGTCTTTGTGGCTGTTTTCCTTAGACGTTTAAACGCTGTAGCCATGCTAGGGTTGAATAGAATTATTAAAAATAATCATGACGTTATCGCTTTAATGTTCTTTATTCAGCAGCCATGTATTTTAGATTGAGTGACAGTTTAACGTTTTGATTGAATCTGTTGTTCATGATCAGATTAAGATTATGTGGGCAAATTTGGCTCATAATATTAACTTTTATTCATTGCAGGAGATGACAAATGGATCAGTTGGCTCATCACTATCGTGCCCATATTGCCGAGTTAAACCGCCGAGTCGCAGAGATTTTGTCTCGAGAAGCCTTGTCTGGTTTAGTGATCCATTCGGGTCAGCCGCATCGGATGTTTTTGGATGATATCAATTATCCCTTTAAAGCAAACCCGCACTTCAAGGCATGGTTGCCTGTGTTGGATAATCCGAATTGCTGGTTAGTCGTCAATGGTCGCGATAAGCCGCAGCTGATTTTTTATCGTCCTGTGGATTTTTGGCACAAAGTATCCGATGTGCCGGATATGTTCTGGACCGAGCATTTTGATATTAAGCTGTTAACTAAGGCCGATAAGGTCGCTGAGCTGTTACCTAAAGACACAGTTAATTGGGCTTATTTGGGTGAGCATTTAGATGTAGCCGAAGTGCTGGGTTTTACCAGTCGCAATCCCGATGCTGTGATGAGCTATTTGCATTACCACAGAACCACTAAAACTGAATATGAGCTGGAATGTATGCGCCGCGCCAACCAAATTGCGGTGCAGGGACATTTGGCGGCTAAAAATGCGTTTTATAACGGTGCGAATGAGTTCGAGATCCAACAGCATTATTTATCTGCCGTGGGCCAGAGCGAAAATGAAGTGCCCTACGGCAATATTATCGCTCTTAATCAAAATGCGGCGATTTTGCATTACACCGCGCTCGAGCATCAAAGCCCTGTGAAACGTTTGTCTTTTCTTATCGATGCGGGCGCGAGCTACTTTGGTTATGCGTCTGATATCACTAGAACCTATGCATTCGAGAAGAATCGTTTCGATGAGTTGATCGCTGCGATGAATAAGGCGCAGCTGGAGCTTATCGACATGATGCGCCCCGGCGTGCGTTATCCTGATTTACACTTAGCGACTCACGCTAAAGTCGCGCAAATGCTATTGGATTTTGATTTAGCCACGGGGGATGCCCAAGGTTTGGTTGATCAAGGCATTACCAGTGCTTTCTTCCCCCATGGTTTAGGCCATATGTTAGGTTTACAAGTACATGACGTGGGTGGCTTCTCCCACGATGAGCGCGGTACCCATATCGCGGCGCCCGAGGCCCATCCATTCCTACGTTGCACCCGCATTTTAGCGCCAAACCAAGTGCTGACTATGGAACCTGGGTTATACATCATAGATACTTTGCTCAATGAGCTTAAACAAGATAGTCGTGGCCAACAGATCAATTGGCAAACGGTTGATGAGTTAAGGCCTTTTGGCGGTATTCGTATCGAAGATAACGTCATAGTGCATCAAGATAGAAACGAGAACATGACCCGTGAGCTCGGCTTAGCCGATTGATGTTTGAAAATAGATTAGGGCGAATTCGTGCTCGAAAGTTATAACGTTCCCTGTGATGAAATCGTCATTGAAGAAGAGATAAAGCATAGTCGCTTTATCTCTTTTCTCTTTCATTGCGATAGTGTCGATAAATTAAAGTTAGTACTTACTGACATAAAGCGTGACTATCCCGGCGCAAGCCACTATTGCTCAGCTTTTGTTGCTGGCGCACCGGATGATAGCGTCTTGATTGGTTCGAGTGATGACGGTGAGCCCGCTGGCAGTGCAGGCCGCCCTATGTTAGCTGTGTTGCAAGGGGCACATATTGGCGAAGTTGGCGCTGTTGTCGTGCGTTACTATGGCGGTACTAAGCTAGGCGTAGGTGGACTCGTTCGGGCTTATACGTCGGGCTTAAGGCAAGGCTTGATTCAATTACCGACGCAACTCAAACAGTTACGGTATCCCGCCAAGTTGCATTGTGATTATGCGCAGCTGCGCGATGTCGAGCATCTATTACAGCAAGTGGATGCCGTGATCATTGATAAGCAATTTGCCGCAGCAGTCGATATTGTGTTTGAGATAGGGCGAGAGCAACAGGCATGGCTTTGTGAGTCGCTGGCGACACTGAGTCAAGGAAGTTTGAGGCCCGAGTTTGAGCTGTGATGCCTGCGTAAATTATGCCAAAATAGCCCAAATGCTGAAAATACCTTTACAGCCAATGGAATAATTGAACTCGCGTAATGCAATATAAAACCATAATTAGAATCATAGGCCTGCTGATTGGTTTATTTTCAATCACTATGCTGCCACCAGCACTGATCGCTGTTTGGTATAACGATGGCGGCGGCACGGCGTTTATGCAGGCATTTTTTGTTAGCCTATTTATTGGTTTTTGGCTCTGGTATCCGAACCGCCACTGCAAAGAAGAATTGCGTACGCGAGAGGGCTTCCTGATTGTCGTGCTGTTCTGGACTGTACTGGGTTCTATTGGTGCCTTGCCGTTTATCTTTTCGAGTCAGCCAGACTTAAGCTGGACAGACAGCTTCTTTGAATCTTTTTCTGCGTTAACCACCACCGGAGCCACTGTCATTGTCGGGCTCGATTTTTTACCTAAGGCCATTTTGTTTTACCGCCATATGCTGCAATGGCTTGGCGGCATGGGGATTATTGTGCTCGCTGTGGCTATTTTACCTGTGCTCGGTGTGGGAGGAATGCAGCTTTATCGCGCAGAAATTCCGGGGCCAGTGAAAGACAGTAAGATGACCCCACGGATAGCCGAAACCGCTAAAGCACTGTGGTATATCTATTTACTGCTAACGATTTCCTGCGCGACGGCTTATTGGTGGGCGGGCATGAGTATTTTTGACGCCATTTGTCATTCATTTTCGACCATAGCCATCGGAGGTTTTTCGACCCACGATGCCAGTATGGGCTATTTCGATAGTCCTACTATTAATCTTATTTGTGTGTTCTTTTTAATTGTTTCTGCGGTTAACTTTAGCGTGCATTTTGCGGCATTTTCACGACGTGGGATTAACGTTAGAGTCTATTTTAAAGATGCTGAATTTAAGATGCTTGTGGCGATTCAACTTATTCTCACAGCGATTTGTTTCTTCACGCTTTATCGTTCTGGTATTTATGATTCGCCAGAAGAAACCTTAGATCATGCTTTATTTCAGGCAGTTTCAGTTGCCACTACGGCTGGATTTGGCACTGATAGCTTCCATCTGTGGCCATTATTTTTACCCATACTATTAATGTTTTCGAGTTTTATCGGTGGCTGTGGTGGCTCAACTGCGGGTGGGATTAAGGTCATTCGAGTAATTTTACTGCTGCTACAGGGTTCACGTGAATTGAAACGACTCGTTCACCCTAAGGCAATGTTTTCGATTAGGATTGGCTCTAAAGCCTTACCCGACCGCGTGGTTGATGCTGTTTGGGGATTCTTTTCTGCCTATGCGCTGGTGTTTGTGATTTGTATGCTTGCACTCATGGCGATGGGATTAGATGATATTACGGCTTTTAGTGCCACGGCGGCATGCTTAAACAACTTAGGTCCAGGTTTAGGTGAGGTCGCGAGCAATTATGCCAGCATTGGTGATGGAGCTAAGTGGGTATTGGTCGTGGCTATGCTGTTTGGTCGCCTCGAAGTATTTACCTTACTGATTTTGTTTACGCCAACTTTTTGGAAGAATTAATCATGCAGACGTTAATAATCTATTCGACGATAGATGGCCAAACATTGGCAATTTGCCAAAAAATGAAGACGATTGCTGAACAGGCGGGAGAGCAGGTTTCGCTCGTCACATTAGAGCAGGCGGAAGCGTTGAGCTTAGTGGATTTTGATAAAGTGCTGATTGGTGCCAGTATTCGCTATGGTAAACATAGACCAGAGCTTTATCAGTATGTGAACCGCCACCATGCAGTGCTAGATACTAAGATTAATGGTTTTTTTACCGTTAACGTAGTGGCGCGCAAACCCTTAAAAAATACGCCTGAAACCAATCCTTATATGCAAAAGTTTCTCAAGCTTTCACTGTGGCAACCCCAGCTGTTAGAAGTGTTTGCGGGCAAGATTGATTACCCTAAATACGGTTTCTTCGACCGGACCATGATACGTTTTATCATGTGGTTGACTAAAGGGCCAACGGATATCACTGGCACTTTTGAGTTTACCGATTGGGCAAAAGTCGATGCCTTCGGTAACCGTTTTAGCCAACATTAAAAACCATTAAGCCCTAATCACTTGCAAGAGGTTAGGGCTTAAATTTAGGCTAATTTTGCAGTGTTAGGCTGCGCAGTAGCGGCTATGCAGAATCGAAATCACTTGGGTGACTTGCTCGTTCTTGAGTTTATAGTAAACAATCTGCGAGCTCTTACGGGTATCCACGAGATCTTCTGCGCGTAATACGGCTAAATGCTGGGATAGGGCCGACTGGCTTAATGGCACTGTGGCGTTGAGCTCGGTTACGCTCAACTCTTTGTCTAGTAATAGACATAAAATCATTAGGCGATAAGGGTTCGCTATGGCCTTGAGCCATTTAGCCGCACTTTCCGCATTAGTTACCATTGCATCTACATCTATATCATTTTGCATAAGGTCACTCACTTTATCGCTTTTGATTAGATAATTCTAATTGAACACATGTGTTTACGCAATCATACTGCTCGGCAATGCAGATCTCAATTTTTGCATCTCAGAATATGAGATACGACTGATTTGTGATCCTATCAGAGGTTTATTTAACGTAACCTTGCCACAATGGTGGTATTACTCAGTGGATCGGGAATTGCCTATGACACGCGTCCTCGTACTTTATTTTACCCGTGGTGGCCATACGGCCAAGATTGCCAGTGCAATTGCCGAGCAATTAAGATTTCGTGACGCTAAGGTTGACCTCATCGATATCAACAGTGCTGCAGCGACTTGTATTAATTGGCCAGATTATGATGTCGTTGCCTTAGGTGCCTGCGTGCTCTATGGCACCTATGATAAGAGCGTTTTTCAATTTATTGAGCAGCATGCACAGGCTCTGGGCGCATTGCCAAACAGTTTTTTCTGCGTCAATGTTGTGGCGAGAAATCCTGAAAAACGTATCCCTGCAAATAATAAATATCTGCAAAAGTTCATTGCGTTATCGCCATGGACGCCTGCTGATCTTAAAATTATTGCGGGCAAAGTGGATTATCCTTCATGGCCTTGGTACGACAGATTGGCGATTCAGTTGATTATGAAGATGACTAAGGGTCCAACTGATCCTAAGTCAGTTATCGATTATACCGACTGGGCAGATGTGAAAGTTTATGCTGATCATCTATTGGAATTAGTCGACGTTACCGCTATTTAGGACGGGTCAGGCTTAATAAAAAGGCGCTTAACAAGTTAAGCGCCTTTTTAGTATTTAAGCTCTACTGAATTAGTACTTCCAGAAACTCGGGTGGAACAACACCGCCACGGTTAAGATTTCTAAACGACCGAGGAGCATGCCGAGTGACAACGCCCATTTAGCGACATCGGGTAGCGTTGAGAAGTTACCTACAGGTCCAATAATCGGGCCTAAACCAGGGCCCACGTTAGTGACTGCCGTAATCGCGCCCGTGAAACTGGTCATAGGATCGAGACCCGTGAGCACTAAAATCACTGACAAGCCTACAATCACCATCACAAACAGCAGTACGAAAGTGATCAGAGAGCGCACGATATCATCACTGATGATGCGGTTGTTGTAACGTTCCCTAAAGATACCGTTTGGATGACATTGCTGTTTCAATTGCTCGCGCATAATGGCCCCAGCAATTTGAAAACGGAAGATCTTAATCCCGCCCGAAGTTGAACCAGAGCAACTACCGACAAACATTAAAAACAGGAAGGCGATATTGGCAAAGGCGCCCCAAGCACCGTAGTCCGTTAAGCCATAACCTGTAGTGGTGACTACCGATACCACGTTAAAGCTGGATAAACGCAGTGCATCTAGAAGCTCAATGTCGCGGGTTTGCCACAGCCAGAAGCCAATAGAACAAGATACAAATGTGAGGAAAAATAAGAAGCCTTTGACCTGAGCATCGTTCCAAATCCGTAGCTCCCTTTGCTGTATGGTTTGTACAAACATGAGCAGTGGCAAGCCACCTGCTGCCATAAAGAAAATCCCAACCCAGTGTGCAGAGTTGGAGAACGCCGCCATTGAGCTATCTGAGGTCGAGTAGCCACCAGTCGAGAGGGTGGTCATTGCATGATTGATGGCCTGAAACCAAGTCATTCCCGCCAGATGATAGGCAACACAGCAGATACTCGTTAGTAAAATATATATAAAGAATAAATACTTAGCCATGCTTTGGGTGCGAGGCACTGCTTTATCGCTCCAATCGGATGATTCAGTGCGGAATAGCCGCATCCCGCCGACGTTTAAGAAGGGCAGAATCGCCACCGCCATTACGATAAAACCAATCCCACCTAGCCATTGCAATAAAGAGCGCCAGATTAAGATACTGTGATCCATAGTATCCAACCCTGAGAGTACAGTAGAACCTGTGGTCGTGATGCCGGACATGGTTTCAAAGAAGGCGTCGGTATAACCAATACCGTGATAAAGGGTAAATGGCATGGCCGCGAATAGGCTTACGATCAACCACGTTAGGCTGGTTAGCAGGAACATATCGCGGATATTGAGGTTAATGCTTTTGCTCTGGCCATTGTGTAAACACAGGCTTGAGCTAATGCCTGTGACTAATGCCGACACCATAAAAGAGCCCACGGTTTCCTCACCTTTGTATGCGGCGAGGAGCAGAGGGATCAGCATGAAAGCTGTCAGCATGGACAAAAAAAGCCCTAAAATAAACAATAGCGGTCTAAAGTTCAGCATAAGTTGGCTTACTAAGGTTCTTAGAAGAAGAAAGCACTTGGTTGGAAAAGCTTCTCGACTTCGCCGACAAACTTTTTATTCACTAAGAACAAGATCACGTGATCTCCTTGCTCTATCACGGTTTTGTCGTGGGCCATTAGCACTTCATCATTGCGGACAATGGCACCAATCGTTGTCCCCGGTGGCAACTTAATATCACCAATGGCTTTGCCAACGACTTTAGAAGTGCTGGCATCTCCGTGGGCGATGGCTTCAATTGCCTCGGCCGCCCCACGACGTAAAGAGTAAACGTTACAGATATCACCCTGACGAATATGAGTTAATAGTGCCGAAATCGTCGCTTGTTGTGGTGAGATTGCAATATCGATGTTGGCTTCTTGCACTATATCCACATAGGCTTCGCGTTGAATAAGCACCATGACCTTTTTCGCGCCCATACGTTTTGCTAGCAGGGCGGACATAATATTGGCTTCGTCGTCATTGGTGACCGCAATAAATACGTCGGTTTGGTCTATGTGTTCTTCGAGCAGTAATTCTTGATCTGAGGCATCACCGCAGAACACTGTGGTATTTTCCAGCTGCTCCGATAATGCTTCTGCACGTTCTAATTTATGCTCAATCAGTTTGACCGAGTGGGTGCGCTCAAGGCGTTTTGCTAAACCTAGGCCTATGTTACCGCCACCGGCGATCATAATGTTGCGGTAGGAGTTATCGAGTTTTTGCATTTCGCTCATGACAGCGCGAATGTGGCGACTGTCTGCAACGAAGAAGACTTCATCATCGGCTTCGATAATGGTCGTTCCGCGAGGCATAATAGCGCGGCCTTGGCGGAAAATCGCCGCGACCCGGGTATCAATATTGGGCATATGCTCGCGAAGTGCCGCTAATGCATTCCCCACCAGTGGGCCGCCGTAATAGGCTCGAACAGCCACTAGGCTCAAGCGGCCTTCCGCAAATTCAAGCACTTGCAATGCGCCTGGATATTCTACGAGTCGTTGGATGTAAGCGGTCACTAGCTGTTCAGGGGCGATTAATTCATCGATCACGAAGCCGCCACGGGGACGACCATCGCTATTTTTGGTTTCACTGTCGATAAAGAGTTTATCGCGCATCGCCAAATAGGGTTCTGAGCGGATACGGGCAATTTTAGTCGGCGTACCAAAAAGGGTATAGGCAATCTGGCAGGCAGCCATATTGCATTCATCACTATTGGTTACAGCGATAAGCATGTCGGCATCTTCTGCGCCTGCTTCTCTGAGAACATCAGGGTGAGCGGCATGGCCCGCTACGACGCGAAGGTCATATTTATCTTGCAGGGCGCGTAATCTGGATTTGTCATAATCGACAATGGTGATGTCATTGTTCTCACCCACCAAATTTTCGGCCAAGGTTCCCCCAACTTGACCCGCACCTAATATGATAATTTTCATGGCCTTGCTTACTTCCTAATCAGTCGCTTTCAATAAACGGGCATAATAAAACCCATCCATATTGTCTTGTCCTGGCGTGATTTGCCAACCTATATCCTGTGGCGAATTTTGCTGGGCAAGTGTGTCTAGCTTAGCATCTACCGTTCTATCTAAAAACGCACTGATCTGGTCGCGGTTTTCCTGCGGTAAAATCGAACAAGTGGCATAAAGAAGCGTGCCACCGGGTTTTAGCCACTTCCAGCAATGATCGAGAATTTGCTGTTGTAGTTCAGCCAACTCTTCGATGTCATGGTTTTTTCGCAACCATTTAATATCGGGATGGCGGCGGATCACTCCTGTGGCTGAGCAAGGCGCGTCCAGTAAGATACGATCAAATTGTCCGCCTTGCCACCATGAGTCTATGTTGGCCGCATCACCATGTATAAGCTCCGCTTTTAATGATAAGCGGTCAAGGTTCTGTTGCACACGTTCAAGGCGTTTGGCATCAAAATCAACAGCCACTAATTTGATACTCGGCTCAAGTTCGAGTAAGTGACAACTTTTGCCACCGGGTGCCGCGCAGGCATCGAGTATTAATTCATTCGATTGCGGGGCAAGTAAGGTCGCCGCCCATTGTGCCGCGCCATCTTGTACTGATGCCGCACCTTCATGAAAGTGTGGCAGTGTGGCGACATCCTTTGGTTGCGCTAGGAGAATGGCATCGGCACTGCTGCCTTCGCTCGCTTCAATGTCGATTTCGGCTAGGGCAGCGAGGTATTCGGCACGGCTCTGGGATAAGCGATTGTTACGCAGCCACATGGGCGGGCGTTCATGGCTTTGTTGAATGATGTCTTGCCACTGCTCGGGATAGGCTTCTTTTAAGCGCTTAATTAACCAAGCGGGTGTGTTATAGCTTAAGGTATCTGATTCTGTGCTTAGCGGCGATAGCTGGCGCTGAATGTTGCGCAGTACACCATTAACGACCTTGACCATGCCTTCAAATTTTAACTGGCGACAGGCTTCGGCGGTTTCTGAAATCGCGGCGTGGCTTGGAATGCGAGTGAAGTAAAGTTGATAGCAACCTACGATCAGGAGCTGGTGGATAATCCTTTGTTTGCCTTTAAGTGGTTTCGCTAGGCATTCACTGATGCGTTTTTCTATTTGCGGCAGAGTGCGCATCACGCCGTAGCAGATCTCTGCAAGTAGGGCTTTATCTTTGCCGCTGGCAAGATGCTTTTGTTGATCAGGCAATGCCACTGACAGCGACACGCCTTTTTCTAATACTTCGAAGATGGCTTTCGCAGCTAGCGCGCGCAAGTTCATGATTATTGTGCCTCGTTTGCGAGGCGAGTATTCGGGCTAAACCATTCACCTCGAGCATTGAGAATATCGGCAACATTGAGTGGCTTTTTCCCCGGAAGCTGCATACTCAGCAGGGTTAACACACCATCAGCGGTGGCGACGTCTATGCCTTTTTTGCTGGCGCTGATAATAGTGCCCGGAGCAGCTGTGCTGGTGGTTTCGCTGACTTGGGTTTGCCACACTTTAATAGTGTTACCTTGGTGCTCAAAGTAACTCACAGGCCAAGGATTAAAGGCGCGGACTTCTTGCCATAACTGTTTAGCGGATTTATTCCAGTCGAGTCTGGCTTCTTCTTTGCTGAGTTTTTCTGCGTAGTTTGCTAAGGCTTCATCTTGTTTTTCAGCGGCTAAGGTGCCATTTGCCAAACCTTCGAGTGCTTGCAATAGGGCAACGGGACCTTGTTCTGCCAGTTTCTCGTAAAGGCTGGCTGACGTGTCGTTATCTTCGATCGGCAGATAGGTTTTAAGCAGCATGTCACCAGTATCTAAACCCACATCCATCTGCATAACGGTTACGCCAGTTTCTTTGTCGCCGGCCCAAAGTGCGCGTTGGATCGGTGCTGCACCGCGCCAGCGTGGCAAAATAGAACCATGAACGTTAATACAACCTAAACGCGGTGTATCTAATACGACTTTTGGCAAGATCAGACCGTAAGCGACGACCACCATGATATCGGCGTTGAGTGCGGCAAGTTCTTGTTGCGCGGGTTCTTTACGTAATGAGCCGGGTTGAAACACTGGAATACTATTGGCGATAGCGAGTTCTTTTACTGGGCTGGCGGTCAGTTTCTTGCCGCGGCCAGCGGGTCTATCGGGCTGAGTGTAAACGCCAATCACATTGTGGTGTGAGTTTAAAAGTGCTTGTAAGTGGCGAGCGGCAAAATCCGGTGTTCCGGCAAAGATGATGTTGAGTGGTTTCAAATCTGATCCTATGCTTCTTTGGCGTCCAATCGGGCCGCTTTTTCAAGTTTTTGTTTGATCCGCTGACGTTTTAGCGGCGACAAATAATCGACAAACAATTTGCCTTTGAGGTGATCCATTTCGTGTTGAATACAAATGGCAAATAGCTCATCGGCCTCAACTATAAATTCGTTACCGTGCCTGTCTAAGGCTTTTACCGTGACAAATTCGGCGCGATCGACTTTGGCGTAAATCCCCGGAACCGACAGGCAACCTTCTTCATTACAGAAGTCACCGCTGCTGGTGATAATTTCGGGATTGATAAACACTTTAGGTCGTTCGACTTCATCCTGTAAGTCCATGACAATAAGTTGTTTATGGTAATCAACTTGGGTCGCGGCCAGACCGATACCTTTTTCTTGGTACATGGTTTCGAACATATCATCAATTTGAGTCTGCAGCTCGGCATTAAACTCTGTGATGGGTGTGGCTTGTGTTCGTAATCTTTCGTCAGGGAATTGTAATACTTTTAATAGTGTCATACATAAACTCTTAACAAGTCTGTCAAATCTCTGCCAGTTAGTTATACTGACTGATGCTAATGAGTTAATTTTAATCTTTAGTGCCTACCAATAACAGTAAAAGCTCAAACTAAGAGTTAAACAACATGGAAATACCCATGAAACGGTTAATTTTACTCGCGTTAATGACATTCAATTGCACGTTTGTTGCCGCAGATACCCTGACGCTTAAGGCGGGGCATCCTGAGTCATATGTAGTGAAAAAGGGCGATACTCTTTGGGATATCTCCGCCGCGTTTCTGAATGACCCATGGAAATGGCCGAGTCTTTGGGATGTAAATCCACAGATTGCTAACCCCCACCTTATTTACCCTGGCGATCAACTCACTCTGGTATTTATTGATGGTCAGCCCCGCCTTGTGCGTAATGGTGCTACTGTCGATAGTGCTAAACCCCATGTAAGAAAGAGTCCCGAGGGACGTGTCATTGCTAAGAGTAATGCTATTCCAGCCGTTGATTTAGCCTTGATTGAACAATATTTAGTGCAGAATCGGGTCGTCGAGACTCACTGGCTTACTGAGCAACCTATGGTGCTGGCAGGTGAAAGTCCATCGCGTCACCATATTGTGGGTGATGTGATTTATATTGATGCTGAACTGCCAATAAACCAAAAATATGGTATTTACGAACGCGGTCGCGAGTTTTTCAATAAAGAGTCAGGCGAAGCGTTAGGACAAGAAGCCATTTTGTCGTCTACTGGGCAAGTGATTGAGTCTGGTAAGGTTTCAAAAATTAAGTTGCTAACGAGCTTTCGCGAAACCAAAGCGGGCTTCAGAGTATTGCCGATGGAAAGTGATTCCTTGATGTCAGCTTACTTTACTCCTAAACCTGCGGAATTAAAGATACCGGCTTTAGTATTAGCAACAGAATCAAATTTGCGTGAAGCGGGTAAGTTGAATGTCGTGTACTTAGATAAAGGCACTCAGGATGGCGTCGAGCCTGGGGTGGTATTTTCTATTTACCGTGATGGTGAGGTTATTGTTATCAACAATGACGGTATGCCGGTTCCTGCAATTGAACGTACTGCCTATGATAACCTAATGGCGTCAGTATCTTCGGATCGTGCAGTTAAGATGCCGGATGTTTATCATGGTAAGTTGTTAGTGTTTAAAGTGTTTGATAAGGCGAGCTTAGGTTTGATTGTCTCCACCGAGCGGCCTGTTCGTGTCGACGATAAGTTAATCGCCCCAGAATCTTTAGCCTTAAGAGGTCTATAATCTCTGAAAATTTGGTCGATTGGTTAGTTGTTTGTGCTGTATCTGGGCTAGGACCCGCTCGGATCCAACAATTATTAACGCACATGGAAGTGGACGACCTCAGACAAAGGTTAGAGCATGAGAGACAAGCGCTACCTCTATCTGATCATCTGCTCTATAGCCTTGTTATTGATTATCAAAAAGTGGATGTCGCCCTCGAATGGCAACAGCAAGCCGCCGATCATCATCTGCTTTGTTTCTCTGATCCGCTTTATCCCCCATTATTAAAACAACTCTCAGATCCGCCCGCCGTCCTGTTCGTTAAAGGTTGCTTAGAGGCGTTAGCCCTTCCTTATCTTGCGATTGTTGGCAGTCGTAATGCTTCTCCTGGCGGATTGCAGGTCGCTTATCAACTGGCTGCTGAGATGTCCTCAATGGGATTTGGTATCTGTAGTGGTATGGCGATGGGGATTGATGGGGCGGCCCATAAAGCCTGTGTTGACCATCAAGGGCGCACTATTGCCGTACTAGGAACGGGCATAGAGATCATTTATCCACGAAAACATCGACAGCTTTATCATGATATTCAGCAGCAAGGCTGTATACTTAGCGAGTTTTGGCCCGATACTGGTCCCTTTGCGGGTAATTTTCCGAAACGAAATCGCATTATTAGCGGTCTATCTTTAGGGACTCTTGTGGTTGAAGCCTGTCGCAAAAGCGGCTCTTTAATCACTGCTAGGTTGGCGATGGAACAAGGGCGTGAGGTGTTTGCCGTTCCGGGCTCAATCTTAGGTGGTTACCATCAAGGCTGCCATGATTTATTACGTGATGGAGCAAAGCTTGTGGAAACCGCTGCCGATATAGTGGAAGAGTTGGCAAGTTTAACCGCTTTCCACCTTGAAGAATTGAAGTTATGCCACCATATACAGCAAGGCGAGATTTGTAATTTGCCATTTTCGTCTCTGTTAGCTAGTGTAGGTTATGAAACTACATCAATTGATGCAGTCGTTGAACATAGTGGAAAAACGATAGATCTGGTGTTAGAACAAATGCTTGAACTTGAGTTGCAAGGTTGGGTAATAGCAGTACCCGGTGGTTACGTCAGAGTAAAGAGGAGCTAGCCATGTTTGATATCCTCATGTATCTATTTGAAAACTATGTTCACAGTGAAGTTGAACTACTAGTTGATGAAGACGAGTTAACCAAGGAACTCACTCGTGCCGGATTTCATCAATCCGAGATTTTAAAAGCGTTAACTTGGTTAGAGCGCTTAGCTGAATTACAAGAAGGGGATAAACCTTATCTTTGTAATCACGATCAGCATTCGTTTCGTATCTATACGAAGGACGAAATGGACAAGCTAGATGTAGAATCCCGCGGTTTCTTGTTGTTTTTAGAGCAAGTTAAAGTGCTGAATGTCGAAACCCGTGAAATGGTGATCGATAGAGTTATGGAGTTGGATGAACCAACCCTGATTTTAGAAGATCTCAAATGGGTTATCTTAATGGTACTGTTTAATGCTCCTGGCCATGAGTCCGCTTATGAGCAAATGGAAGATTTAATCTTCGAACAGCCCGAAGGCCGACTGCATTCTTAATTGTTGTGAAAGATGAATTATGAGAGAAAGGAGGCTAAGACCTCCTTTTTTGATGCCATAAATTCCTTGATGGCACTGCGCTTGATATCCTAATGCGCTACGACAGGTGGTGAATGATTATGTCTAAGATTGATGAACAATTATTTAGTGCCCACGAACACGCACTGGAAAAAGAATACGAACTTTGTCCCGAATGTGGCAGCGAGTTATCGGTCAAACACAGTAAGCACGGTGGTTTTATTGGCTGTAATAATTACCCTAGCTGTAATTACACTCGACCCTTAGTGCAGCACGAATCTATTGAAACTCAAGTGATTGAAGGTTCTGTATGCCCTGAATGCGGTCACGAACTGGCAGTAAAGTCAGGGCGCTTTGGGATCTTTATTGGGTGTACTCAATATCCTAGCTGCACGCATATTGAAAAACAGGATCAAGCGAGTGACAAGCCTGACATTCCTTGCCCTGAATGCAAAGCGGGTAAGCTTGAGCACAGAACGAGTCGCTTCGGAAAGAGTTTTTATGCCTGCAGTGCTTACCCTAAGTGTAAGTTTATTGTGAATTATCCTCCGGTTGCTGAAGCTTGCCCGAGTTGTGGTTTTGGGATCTTAGTCGAGCGTAAAGGTGCGGCTGGGATGCGTTTAGAATGCCCGCAAAAAAGCTGTAAATACAAAAGACCACTTTAGTTTATTGTGTGACCTGCATCTTAATATTTGGCCGATGAAAGTGGCTTGCGTATAATCCTCGGCTGACCGCTGATGGGGCGGTCAGTATTCGAATTTATCCAATAATTTGATTGTTGAAATCGACAATACTCAAAAGGTGATCCTAAGATGTTGCAGCTGCACCCATCTGACATAAAAGATATTGTGCTTAACGGTGGTGTCATCGCTTATCCAACCGAGGCTGTTTATGGCCTAGGTTGTGACCCTGATAACGACACTGCTATCCAAAAGTTATTGGCGGTAAAACAGCGCCCATGGCAAAAGGGACTGATCTTAGTCGCCAGTGATTTTCAGCAGCTTTTAGCTTATGTTGATGAATCACAATTAACGGCTGAGCAGCTCGAGTTTGCATTTTCCAAGTGGCCGGGGCCTTTTACCTTTGTAATGCCAATCAAAGCGCAGGTTTCAAAATACCTCTGTGGTGAATTTGACTCTATCGCAGTGCGAGTATCTGCCCATACTGGGGTGCAAGCCCTGTGCCGCGCGCTCAATAAACCTTTAGTGTCGACCAGCGCTAACCTTGCAGGCGAAGAGCCAGCATTAACTGCCGATGAAATTCTCGCAGATTTTACAGGTAAAATTGATGCACTCGTATTAGGTGAACTCGGTGAGCAAGGTCAGCCCTCGACCATTATCGATGCGCGAAGCGGTAAGATTTTACGAAATGGACAATGAGCAAACCAATAATAAGGATAACAAGATGAGTGTGCCTGATGTTGCAGTGGTAAAAGCGTTTTTAATCGATCTACAAAACCGAATTTGTGCTGGTTTACAGGTGCTGGATGGCCAAGCCACGTTCGCCGCCGATTCATGGACTCGCGCCGAAGGCGGTGGTGGTACGAGCCGAGTATTAACCCAAGGTGCTGTGTTCGAGCAAGCAGGGGTTAACTTTTCCCATGTGACTGGCGCTGCTATGCCTGCGTCGGCTACGGCGCATCGCCCTGAGTTAGCGGGTCGTAGTTTTGAAGCTATGGGCGTTTCTTTAGTTATTCATCCTAATAATCCTTATATCCCAACGACTCATGCCAATGTGCGTTTCTTTATCGCGCAAAAAGAGGGCGCCGATCCCGTGTGGTGGTTTGGCGGTGGCTTTGATTTAACGCCTTATTATCCGTTCGAGGAAGATGTGCGCGAGTGGCACCAGACTTCTAAGGATATTTGCGCGCCTTTCGGGGATGAGGTTTATCCCAAGTATAAAAAATGGTGCGATGAGTATTTCTTCCTACCGCATCGTAATGAAACCCGCGGCGTGGGTGGATTGTTTTTCGATGACTTGAATCAAGCAGGATTCGAGCAAAGCTTTAGCTTTATGCAAGCTGTAGGTAATGGCTTCTTAACGGCCTATGCGCCGATTGTCGAGCGTCGTAAAGAGACTGAATTCGGTGAGCGTGAGCGCGAGTTCCAACTCTATCGTCGTGGTCGTTATGTTGAGTTCAACTTAGTCTACGACAGAGGCACTTTATTTGGTCTGCAGACGGGCGGCCGTACCGAGTCTATCTTAATGTCGATGCCGCCATTAGTGCGTTGGCAATATGCTTATACACCAGAGGCGGGAAGCCCAGAGGCAGATTTGTACGATAACTACCTCAAACCCCGCGACTGGGTTTAGCCTTAATTTTAAAAAGTGGATGCGATGTCCACTTTATTGATTACGCATATGATCGGCCAGAGTTGAAATCGCCTCAAAGATGGCGGCTCGATGCTCTGGCTTTTTAATATTCTCTTCAATCGCAAACTTCATACAAAACAGCCATTGATCGCGCATCGCTTCATCAATATCGACATGCATGTGTCGTGCTCGCAATGCGGGATGACCATATTTTTGCTGGTAGAGCTGCGGCCCGCCGAGCCAACCACTTAAAAATTCGAACAACTTCTGCTCTGATTCCGCAATTGGCGCTCTATGAATGGCAAGCAGTGTTGTCGTTTCTGCAGAGCTTGCCATCTTCTGATAAAAGCATTTGGTGATAGCGCGGATCACTTTTTCGCCGCCGATTAAGTCGTAAGCGTTAGATTGGCTCGGATCGCGATCATCCTGCGATGGAGTGTGTTTGCTAAAAATCTTTTTAAGCCAGTTCATTGGAATAGTCGTTCACTAAAATAGAGAGTATTGAGCCGATGGCGCATTATAGCGTGAAACCCAACGTGAAATTTAGTTGAACATAATTCGTCTTGCCTAGGCTCAAAAGCGCGGTAGACTGCAAAGCCATTGAACCTAAAATTTCATATCGCTATGACAGACAGATACGCAGTGTTTGGCAATCCAATTAGCCACAGTAAATCGCCGTTCATTCATGGACAATTTGCCGCGCCCACCCAAGAGTTATTAACCTATGAAGCCATTCTTGCTCCGGTCGATGGTTTTGAAGCCTCACTGACGGCGTTTTTCAATGCGGGCGGCAAGGGCGCGAATGTGACAGTGCCTTTTAAGGAGCAAGCTTTTGCGCTGTGTGACAGTCTCAGCCCAGAGGCTAAGCTTGCCGGCGCGGTAAACACCTTAAGTTTATTGGCCGATGGCACTATTCGCGGTGATAACACCGACGGCTTAGGGCTGGTGGCCGATCTCATCGTTAACTTAGGCAGCCTGCAAGATAAGCGCGTGTTACTTATTGGTGCTGGTGGTGCGGCGCGCGGTTGTATTCTGCCGTTATTAAATGCGGGAATTGCGCAGCTGATCATCAGTAATCGCACTCACACTAAGGTACAGCTTCTGGTCGATATCTTTACTTCGGTGGATAACGGTGCTTTCGCAAATAGAGTCACCGCCGTAGAAATGAATGAGCTTGTGGGCGAGTTCGATGTCATCATCAATTCAACTTCGGCGAGTCTTGCGGGCGAGTTGCCAACTTTGCCAGCGCATATCATCACCACCCAAACTGTTTGTTATGACATGATGTACGGCGCCTCGGTCACCGCTTTTAACCAATGGGCGCTATCTCAAGGTGCAGCTAAGGTTATTGATGGGCTCGGCATGTTAGTCGGACAAGCGGCTAAGAGTTTTACCCTATGGCGAGGTATCGAGCCCGACACTCAAGTGGTATTAAATCTTTTGAGGGATAAACTAATGGCCGAGCCTAAGTAGGAAGCATGAATCAAAGTATTCTTTTCCCCGAACTGCAATATTGGGACGACGCCCACAAGCGAGTCTGCTTTATCGCGCAGTCACAGGGGATGAACATCAAGTGCTATATCAGTGTGAATAAGTTAGCCGAGCTGAATGATTTCTCTGAACAGCCGAGTGCCAATGAAGCCGCCGCTATGCTGGCATTGTTTGATGCGGTGAGATTTGATGCCGAAGAAATGGCGGAAGACTTAATTGAAGCCGAAGAGTTTGATGAGTTTGGGGCAGTACACTTAGGCTAAACTTATCGAACTTAGATACTTTTCTGACTCAGCGAATAGCAAAAGGCGGTAGAGACTCAATGAGTCTCTACCGCCTTTCTTATATAGCTATAGTGACACTAAGCGACTAACTATAAGAGATTGGCTATAAGTGATTAGATGTTTTGTAACTCAACTAAGTATTCGTTTTTCAGTCTGACATAGTTGTCGGCAGATTCTGGCAAAAAGGCAATTTCGGCTGGCGTTAATGGGCGAGCCTGCTTAACTGGGCTGCCTACATATAAATAGCCACTCTGTAATACCTTGCCCGGTGGCACTAAAGACCCCGCACCTAAGATCACATCATCTTCTAAAATCGCACCGTCGAGAATAATCGCGCCCATACCCACTAATACTCGGTTACCGACTTTGCAACCGTGAAGCATAGCCTTGTGACCAATAGTTACATCATCACCAATAATCAGTGGATGACCATCGGGACGAGCAGCTGACTTACGCGTCACATGTAATATGCTACCGTCTTGTACGTTCGAGCGCTTACCAATACGAATATGGTTAACATCACCACGCGCCGCCACCATAGGCCAAATACTGGCATCAGTATCTAACGCAATATCGCCAACAAGCACCGAAGCTTCATCTACATATACGTTATTGCCTAATTGAGGATGAATACCTTGGTAAGTTCTGAGTGGCCCTGACATAGAAAAGTCCCTAATTGAGTGGTTTTTAGCATTATAAAGGTTAAAAACTAGCGGGTCAGGTCAAATATCCAACGAACAGTGAGGAAATGACAATTATCTTAAAAATAGGGGTTGCGGACTTTCTCAATCTCCCTATAATGCGCATCCACTGACACGGCAGACAGCGAAAGTAAGCTGACGAGTTAAGTTGAATTGAGTGGCTTTTAAGCACTTAATTCAAGCGCAGCAAGAAGTTGAAAAATACTCCTTGACGCGAAACGGGAAATGCGTAAAATACACGACCCTGAGCTGATGAAGCAA
>NZ_JAKKSE010000021.1:0-76461 GCF_025653595.1 Shewanella sp. SM95 | reverse complement strand
CTGTTATTCCAAGGCGCCGCTATAAGAATACACCTCAAGAAAGAGTCGATTGGTGCTTATATCGGTATCGACATTTAGTGGAGAATGCTTTTGGAAGAATTAAGCACTATCGAGCAATATCAACAAGATATGACAAGCTAGCAAGAAATTACGCCAGTATGGTGTCACTGGCGTTTATGTTAATGTGGCTGCCGATGTATTGCTGAACAACATTTGTACAGCAAAGATCAACAGACCCTAGCTTATGCTTTGTTTTATTGAAGAAATTGCTCACAAGGCCAATCGTTAAGACAAGTATTAAAGATGCGTTTGGGGAAGGTCGCTTTAAATCTCAAGCGCTGTTAGACGAGTAAGCGCTGCCAGCTTACATGATGTACATGAATTCAAAAAGCAGCATAAGGGTAAAAAATCGAGTCAAGCTTAACATCCTTAAACTCAGGATGTGTAGTGTTCATGGATTTAGTTTATGTTTAGTCCGCGGTCAGTATGAGTGGCGACTCTTCAGCTGCGTGAGTTTTTGCTGGTAAGGCTGCATGTATAGTGCTGCGAATAAGCTCTAGCTGATAGCTGCGTTTGGCATTGAAGCGGATTAATGGCAGTTTGGCGCTTTCGCAGGCTTGCTCGATGAGGAGGTCGCGTTGCTGAGTACGTGTTTGCTTATGGCTTTTATCGTCGAGTTCGATGGCGGCGATAACTTCAAGTGTATTTTTGTCGCAGAGTAAGTAATCGAAGTGCTTGGCTGAAATTCTATTAAAGGCAATTTGCCAGTGTTTGCGGTTCATGCCTTTTTCTGGGGTGATAACGTCGGCGATACGCACTTTGCCCAGAACTCGGAATTGTTCGCCTACAGCTTGATCTAATATCCCGAGAAAGGAGCGTTCAGCACTGGAAAATAGGGCGTCTTGTTTACGGTAGCGATAGTTATTATCTGAAGATGGGATAAGCAGATTAGTGAAAATGCGTAAGAGTAGCGGCACGAAAATGATAATCGCCAAACCCAGCCCGATAAGTATTAATTGATTCGAATTCATCATTACATCCTTGTTTAGTATTGTCATTGTAACTTGCTAAGTACATATCCGTTAGCTGCTAGTACTTTTATGCCAAAAATAATGAGTCTCTGAGTGTAGTGATTACATCTTGTTAGCCACTACATCAACAGTCGTACCGATATTATCAGTACGCATACATCTTAACGATAAAACGCTTCAACTGTACCTTTTACTGCGAGTAAAAGAGGTTGGCCGCGACGGTCTAAGGATTCATTATGGATGGCCATTTATTTTAATGTTTTATGCACTTTAGTTTTCGATTTTTTGAGTTATGCTAAATACAGCATATAAATTTGCGGGTATCTCTATGTATTTTAAAAGTATCCTTGTTTTGTTGCCTTCTGTTTACGCAATTCTGTGTGTGCTTGGTTGTGGTTTTTTCGCGGACATCATTGTCGCCGCTGAGCTGCAATCGGCTACTTTTTCTAACGTGTTGCGTGCCGATTTTCGGCATCGTCCTCCTGAGATGGTGCTTGATGAGCGAACTAATACTATGACGAGTCCATTAAAGGATATTCTTGAGGAAGCGGCGGCTAAGGTCGGTTATCGCGTCGAATGGAGCGCGCGTCCTTTTGCTCGCAGCATTCATGAGTTGCGGGTAGGAACGGTCGACATTGTGCCGCGCACGATACGAGACGAAGAGCGAGAGGCATTTGTACGGTTTCTTGGTCCTATAGCCACGCAAACTCGCGATATTTTGTTTCTCGTAAAAGCCGGTGAGGAAGGACGGATTAAGTCCTATGAGGATTTGTATCAGCTTACTGTAGGGGTTAAACGGGGCACAGTTTATTTTGAGCGTTTTAATACGGATCCCGCGATACGTAAAATTGAGTCTATCGATGATGAAAACATGGCTCGCATGTTTATCATGGGGCGTTTTGACACTATGGTGGTGCTCGATCGTGCCGCCATTGAGAATGCCTTCAAGCAGCTCGGTTACGATCGTTTCAGCTATGCCGATTACCGTCAGTCGAATCGGATCGAACATTATTTTGGTATGTCCCGTAACTCTACCCATGCTGCTATTTTCGATGAACTTAATCGGGCGCTGCTTGATATGGCTGCATCGGGCCGTGTAAAACAGATTTACCAGGCCTATGGTTTAGCCGCAGAAGTAGAATAGGCAAACAAAACGGCTAATATTAATTGGCCGTTGTTATGATCCCGCTCTTTGCGCTAAAGCTTAACGATAAAACGCTTCAACTGTGCCTTTTACTGTGAGCAAAAGAGGTTGGCCGCGACGGTCTAATAATTCATTATGGATGGCCATTTATTTTGTCTTTATTTTGTCTGCCATTTATTTTTTTTATAAACAAAATGCTTGCTGCGATAGGGATGATTTGTTATTACTGGCGCATGAAAAAAATATACGTAAGCGCAATTAACACCACCACTACCACCACGAGAATTCTCGGGGGGTAGTTTTTTGCGTCTTTAAAAAAACCCTCTGAGCGAAATCGCCAGAGGGTTTTTTTATACCTTGGTTTTGTATTTTGCTCAGATTTTACTCAGATTTTACTCAGGAGAGAATGATGAAAACACATCGCGAAATTGCAGAACAACTTGACCTATTTCACTCTGAACCACAGGCGCCGGGCATGATTTTTTGGCACCCGAATGGCTGGGCATTATTTCGAGATATTCAAGAGCACATGAGGCGCGTGTACCGTAGAAATGGTTTTGAAGAGGTGAACACGCCTGTTTTTATGAAGAAGGAGTTATGGCAAACGTCTGGGCATATGGACATGTTTGCAGAGAACATGTTTTTCGGTGGCGGAAAGGAAAACATCGATGAATATGTTTTAAAACCCATGTCTTGTCCTGCCCATATTTTGCTGTTTAAGCGCGGAGTACATAGCCATAGAGATTTGCCTCTGCGGCTATTTGAGTTTGGCTTGGTGCACCGTAATGAATCCTCCGGTTCGTTAAATGGTTGCCTGCGCGCACGCCAGTTCACTCAGGATGATGCCCATGTTTTTTGCTGTTGGTCTCAGGCAGAGGAGGAGATACGTGGTTTTCTCCAGCGTGCAAAGCAGGTTTATGGTGATTACGGCTACCATAATTTAGACGTAAAAATATCGACTAAACCTGAGAAGGCATTAGGCAGCGATGAGCAATGGTGCCGAGCACAAAAGTTATTGGATTCAGCCTGCCAGATTGAGGGCTTTGATGCTGAGTATCAAGCTGGTGAAGGGGCTTTTTATGGTCCCAAAATTGAACTGTCACTGACAGATTCTATGGGAAGACGCTGGCAGTGTGGCACTATCCAGTTTGATTTCAATTTGCCTGAAAGATTCGATGTTCACTACACCAATGAGCAAGGTGAATTCGAACGGCCAGTGATTATGCACCAAGCTATGTATGGCTCTATCGAGCGTTGGCTGGGGATTCTCTTAGAAGTCTCACAGGGTAACCTGCCGGATTGGTTGCATCCCGTGCCTGTTGCTATCGCTTCAGTGAATGAGTCAAACAGCCAATTTGTCCGTCAGTTAGCCGCACTATGTTTAGCACGAGACATGCGAGTGTTGGTTGATATCAGTCAACACTCAGTTGCCCGCAAAATGAAACGCTTTCACAAGCAAAAAGTGCCTTACATCTTAACGGTTGGGGATAAAGAAGAGGCCGAGAAGTGTGTGTCAGTTAAGTGCCGCAAAGATGGTGTGATGACTCATATCCCTCTTGCTGAATTAGCTGACTACCTTGCGGATAAACTAGTGCGCAAACAATAACGTAAGGAAGACTGTGTTTGTTATCTAAGGCTAGCTAGGGTTCCCACGGCTAGCCTTTACTCATTTTATGATCCGGCTCTTTGCGCTAAGGCTTAACGATAAAAGGCTTCAACTGTGCCTTTGACTGTGAGTAGCAGTGGTTGGCTGTGGCGGTCCATGATTTATTGCGGATGACCATTTATTTTTTGTTTAAATTTTTTCAAAGGTAACATTTTTAGGAGGGAAACTATTAGGTAATGATCCTGATCTTATTTTTCTTAACAATAAACCAGTCAATAGAGAGGTTATATTTTCATCAAAATATTCTACATCTGGCGATCTAGATGCGATTATTGCAGTGCCCCATGTCTCACTGTCTTTCAGATCGGAAACAACCCAAAATATGCAATCACCATTATCCGTTACGCCTATTGGTAAAAGGCCATTAATTTCTGGATAGAGGTTATATTTAAAATACTCTGGGTCTTCATTATTAAGGTAATTGAAATCCTCAATGATTGATTTCTTCTGCTCAAAAAAATCAAGGTCATAATTTGTAGTAAATGGATTGAATATCGCAATAAAATCGGCAATTCTTCCTGTGCCATAACGATTAATAAACGCAATGTAATCACTGGGAAAACTAAGACCTTCATCTATAGAAGGCCAAACGTTACCAATCCCAGATTCATTAGGGATGTTAGGGGAAACTAAAATGCTATTTAATACAGATAGGGTCATGATCTACATTCCACGAGGATTAAGAAGAGTAATGCTTTCAAAGAAACCACCACTACCTTGAGCATTCACTGTTATACCTGCCGGTATTCTGGAAGGACCTTTATATATTGGAGTTACCGAGACATCAACTATTTCTCCTCTCTCTAACGCTTTCTCTAGCGAATCCCCAAATAAACTTGATGATATTCAAATAAGTAGGCATGCATAATGCTGTTTGATTTAATCCATTTTGCCAAAAAACGACTAGATAGCTGTTCCGAATAGTCGTTCACTGCACTGGTGTAGTTTCAGCAAGTAGCATTGAATTAGTATCATTTGCTGCTGGGCAAACAAAAACGGCCAATTAGATTGGCCGTTGTTATGATCCTGCTCTTTGCGCTAAAGCTTAACGATAAAAGGCTTCAACTGTGCCTTTTACTGTGAGCAAAAGAGGTTGGCCGCGACGGTCTAAGGATTTGCTTGGCACTTTTACCCAACCTTCACTGATGCAATATTCTTCGACATCAAAACGCTCTTTGCCGTTGAGCTTAATACCGATATCGTGCTCGAAAATTTCTGCCACATGGTGTGGGCTGCGTGGGTTAACGGAAAGGCGATCCGGTAAAGCAGGTAATGATGTTGTGTCGGTCATGGTCGTGATCTGTCGTTGTCTATAGTGAAAAAGCGTGCGCTATTGTAGGCAATCCCAGCGCAACGCTCAAGACTTTAACTGTGACTGATTACGCGCCTTGCGTTACAAGGTTAGGTTGTCCTGTTAGGACACTGCTGTTAGGACACTGTGCCGCAGCTGGAAAAGGCTTTCAGCACTCGGCCGTTTTCTCTGCCCATGACTGAGCGCAAGTAAACCTTGGCTAATGTGTCGGCATTGATTGCACTAAAACCGGGAAAATAGTCCTGATAGCTCGCTAATGACTCGCTTAATACCGTTGGGCTGACAATGTTTATCCGCTGCTGCGCAGGTAATTCACCCGCGACGGCGGTAACAAAATGCTCAAGTGCGCCATTGATTGTGGCGGCACTGATGCCATCTTTTACTTGGACATCGGCAATAATGCCACTGGTCAGTGTAAAACTCCCCCCAGCGTTGAGGTGTTGGCTACCTATTTGCACTAACTGTATCTGCCCCAATAACTTACTTTGGAGCCCTGTATACCAGTCTGCTTGGGTCATAGCGTTGAAGGGTTTAAACACGACGTCACCCATGGCCGAAATCATTGCATCGACTTTACCGATTTTTTCTAGCCCTTGATGGAGTGAATGTTCATCCCGAATGTCTATCAGGACATCCCCCGTTGTTCGCCCTACCTGAATAACTTCATGCTGAGTTGAATGGAATAAGCGGACTATGGCTTGTCCGATTGTGCCTGATGCACCCACTACGACTATTTTCATTACATGCTCCTAAATTGAATACGAATTGAGGATAGTCTGGTTAATTAAATAGAAAAAGCGCATATAATCACCACATTGTTTCGTTAATGGATTTAATTGATGAATCTCACCCATCTGCAGTCATTTATGCTGGTTGCCAAAATGCACAGTTTTAGCGCTGCGTCTGAACAACTCGGGGCTTCTAAAGGTTTAGTATCGCGCCATGTTAAATCCCTTGAAGATGAAATGGGTTGTCAATTACTCCACCGAACCACGCGGCGAGTATCAATGACCGAAGCAGGGCAAGCGTTATATGGTAAAGCCTGCGAAATTGAGAGGCTGGCCAATGAAGCTGGACGTTTAGTGCAGGATTTAACGCAGGACTCCTGCGGTACTTTAAAATTCACCGCCCCAACGGAACTGGGCAAAAAATTGCTGAGTCCTATGCTGCTCCAGTTTATTGCTGAGTATCCTCAAGTGAAACTCGAACTGTGTTTTGAGCAGAATATTCAAGATGTTGAGTTCGGTAAGTTTGATCTCGCCTTAAGAACAAGCATTGCGCACAGCGATAATCTGATCGCCAGATATCTTGGCAGAATTCGTCATGTCTTAGTGGTTTCGCCCGCACATTCCGCAGCCGCAGAAGTTCGTCACCCTGATGATTTACGCCATTATCGTCTATTGTCTTCGGGCGAAACACAGTGGGTGTTTGAACCACTCGCGGGGGACAGTCTCACGCTCACTTTTGAGCCTGCACTGTGCAGTTCAAACTATGCCACTACGCATTTGCTTACTTTGAGTGGTACAGGTATCGCTAGCCTGCCTTATTATTTGGTAGAGGAGGATATCGCTCAGCACAAACTCACTTTGCTCGTTCCC
This sequence comes from Shewanella sp. SM95, assembly GCF_025653595.1. NCBI lineage: Bacteria > Pseudomonadati > Pseudomonadota > Gammaproteobacteria > Alteromonadales > Shewanellaceae > Shewanella > Shewanella sp. SM95. The sequence continues at coordinate 69,710 of NZ_JAKKSE010000021.1, read as the reverse complement.
CAATGGCAATGCTATCCACATGAGTTGTATATGGTTTATGCCAAGCAGAGCCATTACCCAAAGAAGCTGCGCGATTTACAACATAAGCTACAAACGTGGTGCGAAACTCACTCAAAATATGTGGGTTAATGAGTCAAAGCGTCATCGCATCAAATCTTATCCGGCAGAGGGCGGAGCTTTTAGAATAAAGTGAGGCAGAGTACACTGCCGCGCATTGAATTTTTGTATTTGAATGTAAAGTCGAGCAGGCTTTTCCCATGCAGGCATAAAAGAGCGGCGATGAACCAAGCGTTATGAACGATGACATTAGTATCTCGCTGCCCTCGCTGATTCATCGAATTGGGCGGGAGGCGGTTAAACAAGCTCAAGCGATTGCAACCCTATATGATTGCGAGCTTAAGCGTGTGCGACGTTCAAGGAATTGGTGCATTGTTGGCGCGGCGATCAAGATCCAATCCTGCTGTGCGCATTTAAAAGCCGAGCAGCTACTGATGGCCGATGGAGCATTTCGTTATCTTATTCAAAAGCTTGAGTCAGCTTTACTGCAGCATGCAGACAAACTTGAACCATTAGACGCTAAGCTGATTCGGCTTATCACAGACAACCCTGCGATTACCTTAGGTGAGTTGATGCAATTGACCCAATGCACAGTCACAGAGGCCAGATTGGCACGTTTTCAAGCTGACTCTTGGTAGTTTGTCTGCTGAGTGTTTTTGCTTTAAAGGTTTATTTATGGCTTGTTGTTTCTAACACTTTTATTTGATTTTCGATTTGCTCGGCTTCAGCGGTCAGCAGTGAGTAGGATCTAATATCGCCTTTTCTCTGGGCATGCATAGCTTGTTCAAGCTTGGCGTTATATTGCTGAGTTAATTTTTTTAAGGGATTTTTCTTAAATATTGAGAACATGGCCATTTCTATTGGATTGGGTATTTGGACTTATATACGTAGGCAATGGGATTTAAGTTTTACTTTTTGAAATTAAAAAATCCCACAATCCTTCAATTCCACTGCCATCGGTCTCAGCAAGGCTGAGACCTTATCTTACATTTGCAGCAAACCAATGGGTTGCTATGTCTTCTCTAGCTTGCAACCCATTGAAAATATTTTAAATCTTAAACTGACCGACGAGCTTACCTAAGTTAATTCCTTCCTGCGACACGGTCTGGCTGACTCTGGCAGCATCTTCGCTGGAATGGAGTAACTCATTCACTATCTCTTGGATGGCGAACACATTACGGTTGATTTCTTCGGTTACAGAGCTTTGTTCCGTGGCCGCCGTCGCAATTTGGGTGCTCATGTCGTTAATTGCCGTGACCGCCGATGTCACTGAACCAAGGCTTTCAGAAATTGCACGGGAAGAGTCTACCGAGCGCACGCAGCTTTGCTGACTTTCTTCCATCGTTTTTACTGCCAGTGCGACAAGCTTGTGCAGTTCAGTTAGCATCTCATTGATTTCTAAAGTGCTTGATTGCGTTCGGCTCGCTAAGTTACGCACTTCATCGGCCACCACGGCAAAGCCTCGGCCCTGTTCTCCGGCGCGGGCCGCTTCGATGGCGGCATTTAATGCCAATAGGTTAGTTTGCTCAGCAATACCGCCAATCACTGACAGCACGTTGTTGATTTTTTTAGACTGTTCGCTCAAGGATTGAATGCTGCCCGCCGCATTGTTGATTTGCGCCATGAGTGCCGAAATTTCTTCTAAAGAAGCATCGACGCAGCGCTGAGCATTGGCTACATCGCCAGTGGCAGCGTGAGTCGCTTCAGCCACTTGCGTGGTATTTTGCGCTACTTCGCTGGCGGTGGCTGACATTTCAGTGATGGCGGTAACCACTTGATCAGTTTCATTGTTATGACTGATGAGTTGGCTCGACATGACTTTGGTTTGATCGTGAATCGCGTTGGCGGCGGTTTTAACTTTAGCCGTCGCGTTTGCCACATCGCCTATGATGGTTTGGAGTTTATCGACAAACAGGTTAAAGGATTGACCTAGTTGTGCAATTTCATCTTCACCTTTAACAATAAGACGTTTGGTTAAATCGCCTTCGCCTTTAGCTATATCGTTTAAGTTATTCGCCATATTTTTAATTGGTGCGACCATACGTTGGGCGGTGATCAGAATAACAACGGTAGTAATCGCGGCGAGTAACAGCGCAATTAACAGAATGGCATAGGATTTTTCGATCATCTGCTCAGTGACCGTCGCACGATAATCCTCAACGACAGTGTCGATATCATCGATATAGACTCCCGTGCCTAGCATCCAGTCAGTGCCAGGGATCATCATGGAGTAACCGATTTTTTCAATTTGCTCATTGGTATTGGGTTTTTGAAAGTAGAACGAGAAGTTACCGTCCCCTTTTTTAGCGGCATCGAGTAAACCGACAATGATTTTAGTGCCGCGGGGATCTGTCATATCAATTTTATTTTGCCCTTCGAGGTTGGGCATGACGGCATGGAACAGGTTTTTACCTTGGGAGTCGTAAATAAAGAAGTAACCAGAACTGCCAAAACGGATATCACGTAGCGCTTGGTTTACATTGCCATTTTCTTTTAAAGACAACTGATACTGCACTATTCCTGCGGCAATTTCGGTGGCTTCTTTTATTTGTGTTTTACGTTCACCTATGAGCTTAGTTCTAAAGGTCGTCACTTCATCTGCAAGGGCGTCTTTTTCGACATAGTAAGAAACTGTCATGAGTACGAACAAAGTAAAAATTAAAGGGAATAACGACAACAGCAGTAATTTATTACGTAGGCTGAAATTAGACATGCTTGACGACTCCATGATGAACATCTCTTTTATTGCAGGGCAGTATAGCTAATTTCCCGCATTCTTAAGTGCTTAAGTTAACAAAAATGTAATGGAAATCGATAAAATGCGCGCTGTTGATTTATTCCAAAATCGTTAACTATGCTGTGAATCTAGGCCTTTCTTTTGATCTTTATCAACATTATATGGGCCCAATGAGTTCACTATATTAGCTAAAATTGATGCAAAATTAGCTAGAGCTGGTGCAGCCGGTGCAGATAGTGGCAAATAGTAAGGGCAGGGTTGTGACAAATGAAAAGTTGATCCTAACGCTGAAAATCTGCATTAGTGTGGGTATTTGTCTTATTGCGCTGGGCATCTACTTGCATAACTTTAATGAAACCGTTGAGGCTATGGGCGTGCAGGGGATTATTCTCAGTGCCATGTGTGTTGCCTTTGGCATGGCCTTGTCATTACCGACTAAGATGTATTTAACCTTCCTGTTGGTTAAGCGAGAAACTGAAAAACATCCATAATGTGTTTTTGCACAGAGTGTTACTCTGCGACTTATTGGTTTCCTCGCCTTCTTGATACTCAATCTAAGTACTCGCTTAACCCTGCTATTCAACCCACCAAGCTCAGCCGCAAATGCCCTGATTATGGTTTTTAACATAATTAACCCAAGACTAATGGGCCAAAAACACCGATAATTCCCCCTTAATGACTCATTACCAATGACGCGACTTGGTCGATGGGCTGCTACAGACTCGCATATTTAGTGGAAATCATATTCAATGGAAATCAAAGTTAATTTTCTCGACAATCTTAGACTTGAAGCCAAGTTTGATGATTTTACCGTGACCGCCGATCAGCCAATCCGCTACAAAGGTGATGGTTCTGCCCCTAGTCCGTTTGACTATTTCTTAGCGTCGTCAGCCCTGTGTGCGGCCTATTTCGTGAAGGTATATTGCAAAGCCCGTGATATTCCAACGGATAACATTAGACTGTCGCAGAACAATATTGTCGATCCTGAAGATCGCTACAACCAGATTTTCCAAATTCAAGTTGAGTTACCCGAAGATATTTCGGAGAAAGATCGCGAAGGTATTTTGCGCTCGATTGACCGTTGTACGGTTAAAAAAGTGGTGCAAACGGGTCCAGAATTTAAAATTGAAACCGTCGAGAACCTAGATTCAGACGCCAATGCCATGTTAATGGGCCAGCCTAATGGCGCATCGAGCACCTTTATTCTGGGTAAAGATCTGCCGCTGGAGCAAACCATTGCCAATATGACGGGCATGCTCGCCGATCTTGGAATGAAGATTGAGATCTCTTCATGGCGTAACATAGTGCCGAACGTGTGGTCACTGCACATTCGTGATGCCGCTTCGCCAATGTGTTTCACCAATGGTAAAGGCGCGACCAAAGAAAGCGCGCTGTGCTCGGCACTCGGCGAGTTTATTGAGCGTCTGAATAACAACTTTTTCTATAATGATCAATTCTTTGGGACTGAAATCGCCAATAGCGAATTTGTGCATTATCCCAATGAAAAGTGGTTTGCGTTAGAGGAAGACGATGCGCTGCCAGCGGGTATTCTCGATGACTATTGCTTAGAGATTTATAACCCAGACGACGAGCTGTGTGGCTCGCACTTGATTGATACTAATTCGGGTAATGTTAAGCGCGGTATCTGTGCGATTCCTTACACCCGTAAATCTGACGGTGAAACGGTTTACTTCCCGTCGAACCTGATTGAAAACCTGTTCTTAAGCAATGGTATGAGTGCGGGTAATAACCTGCAAGAAGCCCATGTGCAGTGCTTGTCAGAGATTTTTGAGCGCGCTGTAAAACGTCAAATCATTGAGCAAGAAATTGTCCTGCCCGATGTGCCTATGTCTGTACTAGAAAAGTACCCAAGCATCCTCGCAGGCATTAACGGCTTAGAAGAGCAAGGTTTCCCGGTTGTGGTCAAAGATGCCTCACTCGGCGGCCAGTTCCCAGTGATGTGCGTCACCCTGATGAACCCGAAAACCGGCGGAGTATTCGCCTCCTTTGGCGCGCACCCAAGCTTTGAAGTGGCGTTAGAGCGCAGCCTAACTGAATTGCTGCAAGGCCGTAGTTTAGAAGGTTTAAACGATGTGCCAAAACCGACCTTTAACAGCATGGCGGTCAGCGAGCCAGAAAACTTTGTTGAGCACTTTATTGATTCAACAGGGGTGATTTCATGGCGCTTCTTTAGCAGTAAATTTGATTATGAATTCTGCGAATGGGATTTTTCTGGCACCAGTGAAGAAGAAGCCAACGGCCTGTTTGGGATCTTAGAAGCGTTAGGTAAAGAGGTGTATATCGCTGAGTTTACCGATTTAGGCGCATCGGCGTGTCGTATTTTAGTACCTGATTACTCTGAAATTTATCCAGTTGATGACTTGATTTGGGATAACACCAACAAGGCGCTGGCGTACCGTGAAGATATCTTAAATCTGCATTCGTTAAGCACTAAGCAATTGGCTAATTTGGTCAACCGTTTAGAAGAAAGCCAACTCGATAACTACACGGATATTCGCACCTTAATCGGCATTGTATTTGATGAAAATACCGTGTGGGGAAAACTGACGATTATTGAGCTTAAGATCCTGATTTATTTGGCACTCGGTGCACACGAAGACGCGATTGAGCTGGTCGGTGAGTTCCTGCAGTTTAACGATAATACCGTTAAACGTGGCCTGTTCTACCAAGCCATGAATGCTGTGCTGGAAGTGACTTTAGATGAAGAGTTAGAACTTGATGATTTTATCCATAACTTCAACCGTATGTTCGGTAAAGATGTGATGGACAATGTTGTCGGTTCAGTCACAGGTAAAGTGCGTTTTTATGGCTTAACTAAGACCAGCATGCAGCTCGAAGGTATTGAGCCGCATTTAAGATTGATTGAAAGCTATAAGAAGCTGCATCAAGCCCGTAAAGCTGCGAAAAATCTGAATTAATTCTGTTAGTTGGCATTAGCTTAATGTGTTTAAAAGCGAACCCTTTGGTTCGCTTTTTTGTTTGTTGCTCTTTTGATTCGCGCTTCTTATGAGCACTTGTGGCTATCACTTATTAAGGATGCTTGTTATTGCTATATGTGGTTTGAAATGTTCAGCCCGCTTAGGCTGTATTTGATATAACTCGATTTTTACCGTTACGTTTAGCTTGATACAAGGCCGCATCGGCCCGCTTAAGCGTTTCTTCATAGGACTTATCCAATGGTTCGATAGAAGCGACTCCAATGCTTACGGTGGCAAACAAGCCATTGACCGCATATTTTTGCAGTTCAGTGTAAAAGCAATCGCAGAGGTATTCTGCAAATTCAACCGCTTGCGAATGCTCAACCCCAGGTAGGGCAATCACAAATTCATCGCCACCAAAACGATACGCGCTATCGGTTTTTCTAAATTGAGTTCGGCAGGTTTCAGCAACTGCGATGATGATTTGATCGCCAGCATAGTGACCCAATTGATCATTGATGGACTTTAAGTGGTCTAAATCGAGGATCAAGATTGAGGTGGGAATACGGTGGCGCTGAAATATATCGAATTGGAAGGTTAAATCACGTTCTAAGCGGCGACGGTTATAAAGCCCTGTCAGTTGATCGGTATCGCTTAGTTGACGTAGTTGCAGTTCAAGATCATGCCGCTTGGAAATATTACTGGCGACCCAAAGCACCACAGGCTCATTATCAACCAGAAAGTCTAGTGCTTGAATGCGTCCCTCAAACCAAATGGGTTGTTCAGGACCTATATCGGGTAAGCCTTTGACATCTTTATTGCTCAATTCATATTCTTCGATCAGTAATTTTCGGCTGGTTAATGCACTTTCGATAACCTGTAAAAAGTATTTGAGTTTATCAGCCTTTAACACATCGCTAAGATACAAGCCGATTAGTCCACTACCATCGTGGTAATAACGGTCATCTTTACCACCGAAGACGGCAATGTATTTACCACTTTTTGACAGAACAAAAGTAGGATCAGGAAGTGCATCAAGGACTAAAGCCATTTCTTCTATTTTGATCATCGATTAAAATCCCTGTGGAAAATCACCCAACCTTAAGTCCGCGTGTCCAAGTTATCATAGATAAACTACTCTTTGGCGCTTTAGCCGCGAATGCATCCTGCGAACTCATTACAATTTAGCCGCTTTTGTGGGTAACAACAAACCATAACAATATGCCGTACAATTTATTTGTCGTCGCGATTTTACCAAGGCATCAGAGCGTTCGATGGCGCAGAGTTGTATCCCTGTTGAGGCTTAAAACCTAAGCCCTGCGATCGTATCGAGTCAGTCGTGATGTCTTGAACTTTAGCGTTTGTGCTTATGTTCAAAAAGCTTCATTGCGGTGCTTAGTGGACAGATGATTTTCGAGTAGAATCTAGGGCCTTAATTGTGGTTTTAATTTTACACAGGGATTTATAATGCATACTGCAGATGATTTTATTGAACATTTAGCGCTAGAGCAGCATGTTGAAGGCGGTTATTACCGCTCATCCTATCGTTCAGAAACGGCATTTGATCAGACTCGGGCATTATGGAGCAGTATCTATTTTTTGCTGCGTACGGGAGAGGTTTCCCATTTTCATCGTCTGACAGCTGATGAAATGTGGTATTTCCATGCGGGGCAATCACTGACGATTTACATGATTGATCCTAATGGGGTGCTAACGACGGCGCAATTAGGGCTTAATTTAGCTGCGGGCGAGCGGCCACAGTTTTTAGTCCCTAAGGGCTGTATCTTTGGTTCAGCCATGAATCAAGATGGTTTTTCATTAGTGGGCTGTATGGTATCGCCCGGTTTTACCTTTGATGATTTTGAGCTGTTTAGCCAACAAACTTTGTTAGCCCAATATCCACAGCATAGTGACATCATCCAACGTCTGAGCCGTTAGGGAAGCGCCAAAGTCAGTTAAATTTAGCTAGTTGATTTGTTAAATGGTAACTTGGTTGACATTGCCTCATTCGGCTAAACCAAGGTCGCTCTGAGTCATTAAATTTGACTCAATAGTAAGATATCCCCGCGACAAGGCTTGTCTATTGGCGTTTAACCACGTAAAACATGCTTTTTGGCGTACCTCTATGTACCAAGTGTTATGGAGTAATTGAATTTGGAACACTTAGTGTGGGAGCTCGATCCTGTATTAATCTCGTTTATGGGACTAAAAATACATTGGTATGGAGTCCTGTTTGCTGTTGCTATTACTGCTGGTTTTCAGGTGATGAAGCGGATTTATATCAAGGAAAATCTCGATCTTGAGTCCCTTGATAATTTACTGATTTATTGTGTGGTTGGCATTATTGTGGGCGCGCGTTTGGCCCATTGTATGTTCTACGATCCGACTTATTACTTTGCTCATCCGCTTAAGATCTTGGCGATTTGGGAAGGCGGACTTGCCAGCCACGGTGGTGGTTTAGGCGCGATTCTGGCCTTGTATTATTACCAACGTAAAGTGAAGCTACCCTTCCTGTTTTTGTTGGACAGACTCGCGATCGCAACCGCCATTTTTGGCTTTTTTGTGCGTATGGCAAACTTCGCCAACTCAGAAATTTTAGGCGATCCTACGACTCAACCTTGGGGCATTATATTTGCCCGTGTCGACATGTTGCCAAGACATCCAGCACAGCTCTATGAGGCTTTCGCTTATTTAGCTATCTTTATTGGTCTGTATGCTTTGTATCAATACACGCAGATTAAACAAAGACATGGGGCTATTTTCGGCCTGTTTCTGGTATCGGTGTTTAGTGCGCGAATTGCGATTGAGTCGATTAAAGTTAGCCAAGCGGCTTACTCTGAAACTTTCTTAAGTGCGGGACAACTTCTGAGCTTACCGTTTTTAGCCGTAGGTATAGTCTTGTTGTTCTTGGCGTATCGAAAGAAAACCGTTTAAATTTAAATATCAAACGGTTAAAAAAGGCTTTCTATCTTGATAGAAAGCCTTTTTTATGAATGAATTAATCATCAAGTATGACGTTAGGCTCTCTTCACTATATTAGTCACCTGCACCATGGCATCCCGAGCGGAACGGCTCACGCCCGAGAGTTGGAAGAAACCATGGATGACGCCAAGATAACGACGGCAGTGGGCATTGACGCCAGCCTCTAATAGATTCCTAAATAGCTGTTCACCTTCATCGACGAGCGGATCGAATTCGGCGGTGATGATATGGGTTTCGGGTAAGCCTGCTAAGTCATCACGGCGTAGTGGACTGGCTTCTGCATCGGTTCTGGGGTGCCAATCTAAATACAGATCGAAACCTGTGAGCAAGGTGTCGCGGGTGATGATGTATTTCTCGCCATTGTCGCTATAGCTTTGGCTCTTCGCGGTGGCATCGAGCATAGGATAGATAAGCACTTGTTTGTGTGGCAACCATTGCCCTTTGGCTTTTAAACGCAGGCAAGTGACTAGGGCTAAATGGCCGCCGGCGCTGTCGCCCATTAGGGTGATTTTGGTGTTATCACCGCCCCATTGGTGGCAATGTTGATAGATGACTTCTGCGGCATGGCAGGCATCGTCGTGGGCTGCGGGATAAACATGTTCTGGGGCGAGGCGATAGCGAACGGCGATCACCAGTGCGCCAGAATCATTGGCGAGTTTTCGCAGTTGTTGATTGTGGGTTTCAACGCCGCCACTGATAAAACAGCCACCATGGTAGTAAATGACGATAGGTAAATTGTCTGCCGCCGAGGGTTTAAACAGAGTTAATTCTGCCCCCTCGATGGAAATAGATCTAACCTCGAACACCTCTTCAGGCTCACCTGCGAGTACAGTGCTGGCGATATAACCTTGCCTACGTTGCTCAATGGTTTGCTCTCGCACCGATGGGCAACCCGCCGCGATAAACTCGCTAACCAATTGTTTAATTCCCTCTTCTAAATAGAGTTGGCTCATTTAATACTCCCTCAATTTTTAGTGCGCTCGGCTGTTCTGCAATGGGCTGAGTTTATCGGCAGCTTAATTGAATTGGTAGCCTAGATTCACACTCAGCCATGAGCTCTATCATGATTGCGGAAATTAACTTTGGTATTAACTCAGTAATGAATACGGTTGCAGTCGGCATCTTTTTCACTATTACAGATTGAGTTGTAGGGTGTCTTGTAAGAAAATTACCAACTTAATTGACTGTCAGGCTTAATGCGGTTAAATGTCCGCCTGATTGTGCGTTCGATAGCACTTTGATGTCTATTTGTGAAAGTGGGTTTCAGTCTCTTGGCTAAAATATAGGTTGCCAAGATGCTGTTTGAGCGACACATTGAGCCAGCGACCACACTCGTTATTCGTTCTCTATTTGCAGGAATCTTTCGTGGCAAAAGCACCCAAAACATTGCAACAGCGTATGGGCATAGTTGCCCTGACGTGGCCGATTTTTATCGAGACCTTGCTGCAATCTCTGCTTGGGATCAGCGATATCTTTATGCTGAGCCATTATTCCGATAATGCGGTTGCCGCAGTGGGACTCACGACTCAGCTGATGTTCTTCATGATGGTCATGTCCATGATGGTGAGTACGGGCGCGAGTATTTTGATTAGCCAAAGCAATGGGGCAGGCCAACCGCAGCAGGCTATAGACATAGGCGTGGCGAGTGTCGTATTGAGTTTGGTATTAGCCTTGGTCATGGGTGCATCTATGTTCTTTGGTGCTAAGGGCATTATCGGCTTATTTGCGCTTGAGCACGATGTGGCTGGTTTTGGATATGACTATTTGGTGATTTGCGGCAGCTTGAGCATAGGGCTAGTGATGAACATTGCCTTCGCCGCTATTTTGCGTAGTTACGGTTTTACCCGCTCGGCCATGTTAGTCACCTCGAGCACTGGCTTAATGAACGTGATCGGTAATTATATTGCCCTGTATTCACCTTTTGGTTTACCTGTTTATGGGGTAACAGGGGTGGCGATATCGACAGTGACCAGCCAGATCATCGGTGCGTGTATCATGCTGATGGTGATCCGGCATAAGCAAATTCCGCTGCCACTGCAACGACTTAAGCTTTTACCGCGCAGCACTTATTGGAGTGTGATGCGTATTGGCCTGCTCAATGCTGGCGAGATGCTGTCTTACAATGTGGCTCAGATGACCATCATCTACTTTATCAGCCAGATGGGCACTTTATCGCTCACGGCCTACACCTATGGCTTGAACATTAGCCGTTTTATCTATTGTTTTGCAGTCGCACTCGGGCAGGCGACGCAAATCCAGACTGGATATTATGTGGGTAAACAATGGTTCGATGAAATCACCACTCGGGTGCAGCGTTACTGTTTGGTGGGCTTTGTCGCTTCACTGACCATAGTATTAGTCTTCTACTGGCAGCGATTCGTTATTGTCGGCTGGTTGAGTGAAAACGAAGAAGTTATCCAACTAACAGCGTTATTGCTTGCGGGTTCCATCGCCCTTGAAACCGGGCGAGTGTTTAATCTGGTGATTATCTCGGCGCTCAAGGGCGCGGGTGATGTGGCATTCCCTGTGCGTATAGGTCTTTTTAGCATGTGGGGTATTGGGGTATTTTTTGCTTGGTTCTTTGGCTTGCATTTAGGTTATGGCGTGTTGGCTGCTTGGCTGGCCGTTGCGGCAGATGAGTGGGTGCGTGGATTGATTATGGTGCACCGTTGGCGCTCGGGTCGCTGGCAGCGTTTTACGCGTATTCCGTCAGTAACCCCAGCTTAAACTGTTCTGATATCAAAAGGTCAACGCTTATTGTTTGCCCCATTTACCCGATTTCAGCAGTTCATTTTTAAATTGTAGATACCTTGGATGCCCTTCATAGGTTTCGATTTCCATAGTGCTGTAGGGGGCAAAAATAGCCCCAGGAATTTGGCATCCTCTAGTAAGAACGTCTTCTAATGAGGGCATAAAACATTCTTTAATCGGGTCAAAATGGATTTTATAACTGGCATAGCCGCGCGTAATAAATCTATCGGTTATGGTTTTGAATAGCAGTCCAAAAGGTGTGTCGAGCGTCTCCGGCGTGGAGTAATAAAAGCCTTGTCCGTACCAGTAGAGTAATAAGGCGGTACCTGCATCGCAGAGTGGATGTTCGATAATCGCCCTGACCATGTTTGGGTCATGATCGTCCCAATTCAAGTTCCCCGCGACAAAATGCAATTCCTCCATACTTTGTAAGTCACTGATACAGGTGATTTGTGTCGCCGCTTTGCCAAAGTAGGTACTGTCTTGATGTAAAAAGTCGTAATCGGGATCGGCGAGTAATTTGGCGAGTTGTTGTTGATTGGCAAAACAGCCAAATTCTGCGCATTCATAGGCGCGAATAAATTGTTCCTGGGAGAGTAATTTAGCCAAGGGAATCCTTTCTTTTTATAGAAAATACAGTTTATAAAAAATACAACGCCAGCCTTTACGTAGTAAAAGGCTGACATAGAAGAAAAGGAGCGTAAAACGTTACGCTTGCTGTTGCAGCAGAGTACGGCACAGCTTAATAAAGTCCGATGAAGTGACGATACCGAGCACTTTTTTATCGGCATCGACGACGGGCAAGCAGCCGAGTTTGTTTTCAATAAAATATTCCACCACCACAGTTAAGGGCTCGTCGGCGGTGAGATGCTGATACTCTTTATCCATCACTGTCGTGATTGGCGTGTATCGCTCTTTACGTTCGAGCGCGCCTTGGCCGTATTTGTTCAACATAGTCATCACGCTGGCGATCATCTTTTTATGGGTGAGTACGCCAACGAGGGTGCCATCAATTTCAGAAATCACAGGTAAGTGGCGTACGCCACGGGTTTGCATCAGATGGTGGGCATCTTTCAAGCTGGCGCCATCGCTGATGCAAATGACTTGATCACTCATAATATCGCTGACTTTCATTGTATAAATTCCTTTTCTTGCCATTCTCTGGCGTGCATTTAACACGCTGCGTTAGCCTGCACCGATGTTAGCAGCTTCTCTGTAAGCTACGCCAGTCCTGCACAAATAAAGTACGCTATCCAGTATAAGTGTTTGAATTGATAGATATCATAAAAGGCTGACAAAGATGTCACAAATATGTAACAGTGATATCTCACAATCGTGGTCTTATTAGACCTCATACCAGTGAAGCCTTATCTAACAAGGAATAATAATGAATCGTACCGTAACTCGTCGTGATTTTTTGGCTATGTCGGCCAAAGGTGTTGGTGTTGCTGTAATCTCTTACGGCTTGATGGGCTGTAGTGATAGTAATGATGATAATTCTGTACCCGCTCAATTTTTACATGGAATTGCCAGTGGCGATCCGGCAGTCGATGCCGTGATCCTATGGACTCGTGTCACGCCTGAGTCTGAGGGCGATGTAAAAGTGAGTTGGCAAGTGGCAAGCGATGCGGCCTTTAGTCAATTAGTGACTACAGGTGAGACTGTCACTAATGCGAGCCGTGACTACACGGTTAAGATTGATGCCCGTGGTTTACGTGCCGGGCAAACCTACTTTTATCGCTTTATGACGGGTGATAAAACCTCAGTTGTGGGTAAAACCCGCACTCTGCCTGAGGGTGATGTTAGCTCAGTCAAATTAGCCGTGATGTCCTGTGCTAACTTTCCTGCCGGTTATTTTAACGTCTATGAGTTAGCGGCGGCGCAGGATGATTTAGATGCTGTGGTGCATTTAGGCGATTACATCTATGAATATGCCCGCGGTGGTTATGCCAGTGAGTATGCTGCCGAATTGGGCCGTGAAGTGTTACCGGCCAATGAGTTGCTGACGTTGAGCGATTACCGCACTCGCCATGGTCAGTACCATACCGATGCGAGTCTGCAAAAGTTACACGCGAAAGTGCCTTTTATTACAGTGTGGGATGATCATGAAGTGGCCAATGATACTTGGCGTGATAGTGCCGAGAATCACAACGAAGGCGAAGGGGATTTTGCCGTTCGTAAAGAAGCGGCACTACAAGCTTATTTCGAGTGGTTGCCGATTCGCCCATGGCGTGAAGGGAATCATGAAGAGATTTACCGCAGCTTCAGTTACGGCAATCTCGTCGATCTGCATATGCTGGATACTCGCGTATTAGCCCGTGATAAACAGCTCGATTATGCCGATTATATGGATCCTACCACGGGCTCGTTTGCGGGAGAGCGTTTCCTTGCCGATGTCACTTCGACCACTCGCACTATGCTGGGGCTGACGCAATTATTATGGCTGCAGGGCACATTGCTACAGTCGACAGGCAAGTGGCAAGTACTGGGACAGCAGGTATTAATGGGTAAGATGTCATTGCCGGCGGCGATTGCCACTCAGCAGATGAGCATTCCCCAATTTGCCATGTTAGGGGCTTTAGCTAAGTTAGCGGCCCGTGCGGCGGCAAATGATCCCACGCTGACTGCCCAAGAGCTGCAATATCTTCAAGCCAATCAAGCCTTACTCACGCCAGAAGTTATCGGACTGCTGCAATTACCTGCCATTCCATACAACTTAGATGCTTGGGACGGTTATGCCTATGAGCGTGAAGTGATTTTAGGTACGGCTAAATCGAAAAATCTCAACCTAGTTGTGATCGCGGGTGACACCCATAATGCATGGGCAAACGAGCTTAAAGACGTGCAAGGCGATACTGTGGGTGTTGAGTTTGCGACTAGCTCAGTATCATCGCCAGGCCTTGAATATTACTTGAATCTGCCAGCGGAACAGATCCCCGCGACCGAGGCGGCAATCGTCGAGTTAGTGCCAGATCTTAAGTACGCTAACTTAAAAGACCGAGGCTTTATGACGCTCACCTTTACCGCTGATGAGGTGCGCAGCGACTGGCATTATGTGGATACCATTTTGTCGAAGGATTTCCAAGTCGCAACGGCCCGTGGTTATAGCACTAAGACAAAAGTAGGCGAGCATGTGATTACGCCTATCGTTTAATGCGGTATTGTTCGCTTGTTTATCGGCCACCTTAGGGTGGCCTTTTTGTTGCTTTTGGCTTTAAAAGGCAAAATAAATGTCTGTTGTCACGCAAGTTCTTACTATTACTGCAGCACATCGCATTTTTTTGGTATAAAATTCGCTCCCAAAATTCGGCGGCTGCCTACACTTGCTAAGGCAAAGCTGTTCTAGTGTTTTGGGAACCTTTACCCGCCGAACAGACCTTACAGGGGTCATAAGCTTTTGCTTTAACGACCTAAGAATAAAATCAATGTGATGGGGACTGTGTCATGTCAGAAAAGTATTTTGTTACCGCGCAGCAATTGCTGGAAGATTCATTTTTATTAGCTTCGCAAGTGTATGAGAGTGGCTTTCGTCCGCAATTTATCGTGGGTATTTGGCGTGGCGGTGCTCCAATCGGGATCGCGGTACAGGAGTTTTTCGATTTTAAACAAGTTGAAACCGATCACATTGCCGTGCGTACCTCTTCTTATTATGGGATTGGCACCGACAAACAAAGCAAAGAAATCAAAGTTCATGGCCTGCATTACATCGTTGAAAATGCGAACGCGAGTGACGGTTTGTTGATTGTGGATGACGTGTTTGACTCTGGCCGTAGTATTCATGCATTAAAAGAAAAACTCAGCCAACTGATGCGCTTGAATATGCCAACCGATATCCGTATCGCTTGCCCTTATTACAAGCCAAAAAATACCGCAGTGCCTTTAAAACCCGACTATTACATTCATGCCTCTGAAGACTGGTTAGTTTTCCCGCACGAAGTTACAGGTTTAACGCCTGAAGAAATTGCCGAAGGTAAGGGCGATTTAAAGAATATCCAGCACCTGTTTAAATAGCTCGCGGCGAGATATAGATTATTTTCGCAATAAAAAAATGCGTTAACGATTAATCGTTAACGCATTTTTTTTTCTATATCGATGACTTATAAATCCATACAGTTAGCATAGTAAGTCACTGTGGCGGGCCAGTCGGAGAACACTCCAATCACGCCGACATCTTTCGCCAGTACATCAAGTAATTCAAAGGTATCGCCTTCGTTATCTATCGCTTCGGTAATGCTTTGATAGTAAAAGCCGCCGCCATTTTTTAATAAACCAGATCGCTCCAGCGACCAAGTGATGATCTTAAGCCCTGCGCCTTTGGCGGCCTTAGCGTATTCCGAAGGAATGATCTTTTTGTCCGCATCTAAGGCGACTAATACCCAGAGTGGCGGCGCAATAATTTCGACGCCTTGGGTCTTTAAATCCGCCATTGATGGCGACCAAGTGGCAGAGTTCTGCGGATCAAAGGCGCTGTTATAATCGTATCTGTCATCGAGAAACACGGCTTGCTTCGCAAATTCAGGGGCGTTGGCGACCCAATATTTGATGTCATCCAAAATAAATGACTGGGGGAATACCTGCGAAACATCGACGCCCGCCGCCGTGTATTCATCCAACATTTTTTGCGCGTAATCCTGCTGAGTAAAACCATCGAAGGGCATAGATACGCTCGCCGCTTTTAGCTCAGGCGTCATCTTTACACCAGCTTTTTTAAACATTTCAATACTTTCAGCGTGGGTCATCAAGGTGCCATTGTCAGCATAAAGATCGGTGCGCCAGCTTGGGGTACCATTGATGAATTCGGCCGCAGTGGTCGCTTTAGGATTGTTGCCTTCCATCTTACCCTTGAGAGTTTTAAATTCGGCGAGGGTGATATCGCTAGTGCAACAGGTTGCCGATGCGCTGATACCATTGGCGGCATCAGCGGGAGTGAATGGGCTCGAACATTTATTGGCAAGTTCGGGTATGGCTAAAATGTTGGTCGTGCTGGCAAGATCGCACTGTGAGTGGCGGCAAACTAAAGCTTTATCGGCGGTGAAGGTGACATCACATTCGACTATGCCTGCGCCCGAATCGATAGCCGCTTGGTAGGATTCCTTTGTATGCTCAGGGAATTGCATTGATGCGCCACGGTGACCGATAGAAAATTCGCTGCGATAAAAACTGTCAGTGGTGCATTGTTCTAAGCGGGTTTTAAGTGTGCTGTCTTGCATTTGACGTACGAGGAATAAAGGTCTTTCTCCCACTTGAGCAGGAACGGGTTTGCTGGTGGGTGGCGTGATAGCGGCGTTATCATCGTCATTATTGCAACCGGCTAATAAAGCGCTCGTGGCAATTAACAGGCCGAGTGAGAGCGACGAAATAGGGTGTAGTTTCATCAGATTTACCTATGAGTAATGATGTAAATAATTAATATTAATCAGAAACTCTAAAGTGTTAATGTGACTGAAAAAGCCTATTTGTATGACATAAACAAGAATATATACCGTTTGCACGACGATTATCTAAGGCACGCTAGCTTGCGATAAACTGCCTTCGACAGAGGACGGTCGGGATATATGCACAGTGTTGCTTTAGATGTGAGCATTGACTCCACTGAGCGAGTCGATGAAACTGGCATGAATATTTTCATCTGGGCGATCTTTCTGGGCCGAAATCAAGTACACTGCGCTCCTTTTGTTTTATGATGAGCGTTTGGTTCGCTTGATAAGACAAACGTGACAAGCATCATTTAGGAAATAGAGCAGAATGAGCAAGGGCAAAAAATACGATTTTCGCGTGACACAGGGCGACAACGGTTGGAAAACTGAAATCACTCGTCGCATGACATCAACTAAAACAGTTGTGTCTAAGAGCCATGATGGCTTTGCGACTGAGGCCGAAGCGCAAGCTTGGGGCTTAACTGAATTACAAGTGTTTTTAGGCACGTTAACTGAGCGCAATAAACGTCGCTCAGAGAAACAAGCTAAAGCAAAATTAGCCGCAGCATTAGCGGCTGAAGCGGCTACTGATGCCGAAGATCTTGATGAAGATGATTTCGACGAAGAGTAATACTCATTAGTTTAACCTTGTCTTATCAAGCCAGTGTGACTGTTAGGGCGCGCATAACGGGTTCTGAAACGTCACTTTGGCGATGAACAGCAAAAGGCAGATCTTAAGATCTGCCTTTTGTGTTTTTGTCGCTCGCGAAACTGTGCATATCAATTCATTTCATCCTATTTCCTCGTTTATCTTCATACACTCTGTTCGGCTGGACTGATCTGTTGATGCTGTAATTAGCTTGTTTTTATCGTATTTAGCCGGAATTACGTACCCTATACCATTAATAATTAACGATAACTATTATCATTTGATTTACTTAGATGCTGCTCTGTGCTCATATGTAAGTAATTCGAACGCACGTTTAACTTTATCAAGGTAAGGGAACTCCTATGAAACTACTTCAATCCAGTTTATTGCTGTGTTTGTCAGCTTCGGCAACCCTGAGTTATGGCCAAGCCTTAGATGGAGATGCGTTACGCTTACTACAAGCGTCGCTAAAGGATTCGACTTTGGATGCACAAGCGCAGTTAACCAATACTAAGCGGGCATTGGCGTTAGATTTAAGCCATCAATATGCGCAGCTTGCGCCTATCTTACAGACTGAAATAAACCAGTATCAGTTGGCAGTAAATGCCGATGACATTCTGTCTCAGCATAGGCTCAATGATAATGTGATCACCAAAGCCGATGCGTCGATTCGCCGAGTGAAGGGCTTAAGTGCCAAAGCGGATTCTCTGGTGCAAGTGCGTCTGGCGGATGAAACCATGTTAACCCCATGGCAGCAAGGTGAGTCTCCTCTATTTGCCTATGAGCCCGATGGTGACGAGCGTCAGTGGGATTATATTGAAGCCTTTGATATTCATGGACAAGTGCATCAATTAGACGTGTATAACCTGCCGCAGCAACCAGTGTTTGTGGTCGGTATCGATAGCAAAAAAGCCTTTGTGGCTGGCTTAGAGGTGATGCGGGCGACATTTGCCGAGGCGCAGTCAGCGAAAAAAGAGGGCGCGCTACTGAGCCGTGCGCAAACACAGGCGGTGGCAGACAAGCCGATTTCAACCACAGTGATCAAACAAATATCCTTGAAGGATGACCATGAGCCGTGGATTTCTGGTCGTGCCGAAATTTACGGCATAGTGACTGGGGTTGATCCAAGCCGTGAAGAGCCTGTGCTCGATATCGTCGAAATGCCCTATTTAGATTATGCGGATACGACCTATTATCCGAATCAAATCATCATCCATTGGGAACGTTATCGTTGGGCGGCTGCGGACATGATCTTAATGGAGCATGACGATGGTACTAACTATAAAGTGTTGGCCACTAAGCTGTTGGAAGCGGCGGAGCAGATCTTAAAGTCGATCCCCGATCCTGAAGCTCAGGGTTATGCGCTGATCCCGCAAATTACCAATGGTATTTTAAGTGTGATGCCGGATGCTTGGTTCACCAATGACGATGACTTTGTCGACGTGTATTACACTTTACAGGAAGGGGTTGAATATCCTAACTTGAACGGCGCTAACGGTAATGCGATGACGAGCTTTGCGCCATTAGTCATCCAACCAAGACCATGATGGATTAGTGCGGCTAAATGCAATGGCTGAAATGTAAAAGCGGATCCTAAGATCCGCTTTTTTATTGGCTAACTTAAGGTGAGGCTAAGCCATTCCTTTAAGCTTTTAACTTGAAACTGCCTTGCATAATCGCCCAGTGACCAGGGAAGCTGCAGAAGAATTGGTAGGCTTCGGTGGCGCTCATACCGGCAGTGCTAAAGGTGATCGACGTTGATTCGCCACCGCCCACTAAATCTGTGTGTGCGATAACGCGCGTATCACCGGCTTTGACATAGGCTGCATCAGGACCGGCACTCATGCCTTCAGTTGCTACTGCTGACATATCGGCTGCCTTAGTTAATACCCAGTTATGGCCCATGGCTGCTTTTGGCAAGGTGCCTGAGTGGGTTAAGGTTAAGGTCACTTCTTTACAGCTTGCAGGTACAGACAGCTCTTTAGTGTCAAATTGCATTGCATCAGTGGCGGCAATTTTCAGTTCACATTCGTTGGCACTCGCTTGGCTAGCGAATAATAATCCTAGGCCGATTAGGCTAGTGCTGGTCACGTTACGTAAAGCTGTGCTTTTTGCTTTCATCTGGTACTTCCTTATTTGAACAAGGGTAGCCGAGCCGTTTTGACTCGGACATGCACCTGCCAGCATAAGCAATCTTCATTAAATGGGAATGAAATCAGCGTGTAAATTATGTATATGCAACTTTAGGTTGAAAGCTTGCATCGTTATTGGCGGCAAAATTGTTAGCGGTAAACATAGGTGAGTACTTAGCTTTAGTGAACTAAGTACTCAGGAGCTATTATTTATGTGTTTGATTTATAAATGATAATTTATTGATTCTAACGCAGGGCGTCTAATTCAGAACGTCTTACGTTTTAGTACGAAAGCTCCTGTCGATAGGGAATCGCACGTTGTGCGCCTGGGCGAGTGACAGTAATGGCACTGGCTGCATTGGCAAATCCCACGGCTGCAGCAATTGACATGCCCTCGCTTAAGCCCACAACTAAGGCGCCATTGAAGGTATCCCCTGCGGCGACTGTGTCTATGGCCTGCACTTCAAACGCAGGTATTAGCCCATTAAAACCTGGGCTGCTGATAAATGCGCCACGGCTACCTAAGGTAATGACCACAATCTTTACTCCCTGCTGGTGGAGAAGTTGCGCTGCCATTTGTGCATCATCAAGATGGTTGATCTCAACTCCCGTTAAGGCTTCTGCTTCGGTTTCATTGGGGGTAATAATATCTACCCACTTGAGTACATCTTGGCCAAGTGCCGTCGCTGGAGCAGGATTTAGTACAGTCGTCACGCCAAGATTCTTGGCTATTTGCAGCGCCTTTGCCACTGTGGCAGCGGGCGTTTCCAATTGTGCTAACAAGTACTCCGCATTAGCAAACAGGGCGTAATGAGCTTCTAAGTCATCGGGTGAAAGGCTGGCGTTGGCACCTGCGGCAACGCCAATCGTATTCTCACCGTTATCACCGATAAAAATCATGGCAGTGCCTGTGCTCAGTCCGGCTATTTGGCGGATCCCTTCCGCGCTGATGCCATCTTTCATCCAGCTTTGACGCATATCATCGCCGATACTGTCTTGGCCGAGATGGCAGATAAAATCAGTGCGTGAACCTGATTTGGCTAAGCGCGCGCAGGCGACGGCTTGATTGGCCCCCTTACCGCCCAGTTCGAGGCGATAATCTCGGCTCATTAAGGTTTGCCCTGCAGCGGGCAGGTACTCAAATTTCATCACATGGTCGGCATTTGCACTGCCGATAACGAGTATCTGGCTCATAGAAGACTCACTGTTATTTTTATCTGCGATTGAGATAAGTTGCATCATAGACGCGTAAACTGTCTACCAGTAAATCGACAAAGCCTTGCCTATCGATCCCAAACAGCACAGTCGCATTGGCGGCTTTACCTGTTAGCTGATAGCGATCGACCACTGTCATGCCTAAGGTCAACTCACTTTGGGTTTCAATACTTACCCAGCAATCTTGCGCCTCAAATAGCTCAGGTTTAAGCAACCAAGCGATAGTGCAGGGGTCGTGCAATGGCGCACCAATAAAGCCCCATTTAGGATCTCTGTGGTAAATCATAAAGAAATCCAATAATTCGGCGACGCACTGAGCAATTGGATTTTGAATCGCGCGAATGCGTTCTATGTCTTCATCCATGATTTGCGCCTGATGAGTCACATCGAGCCCACACATAGTGATGGGAATACCTGACTTAAAGACAATATCGGCGGCTTCGGGGTCGACAAAAATATTAAATTCGGCGGCTGGGGTCCAATTACCGACACCAGCTGCGCCGCCCATTAGCACTATGCGCTCAATTTTATCGTGTAACTCGCTATGACTCGCCAGTAAAAGGGCGATGTTAGTCAGCGGTCCTGTGGGAATTAAGGTTACTGGCTGATGACTTTGGCGAATTTGCTGCGCCATTAATTCAACTGCGGTAATGGCTTGAGGACTAAAACTTGGATTAGGCAATGCAGGGCCGTCGAGTCCGGTTTCACCATGGACATTGTCGGCAATGATTAATTCGCGAGCTAATGGCTTGACTGCGCCGCCAGCGACAGGAATATCACTGCGATTTAATAAGGTTAAGATCCGCAGGGCATTATTGAGCGTTTTATCCGGCGTTTGGTTACCGGCGCTGGTGGTGACGGCAAGTGGAACCAGCTCTGGATGGGCGAGAGCTAAAATGAGCGCAATAGCGTCGTCATGGCCGGGATCGCAATCCAGAATAATAGGGCGAGTCATACTGTTACTCCTTTAAACAGTGGTGATGGGGGCTTAGAATAGCATGCCATCAGTTAGGCGCTAGCCTGTGGAGGGGACTTGCAGAGTAAACTGTGAGCATTTTCGTCTTTTTATCAACAAGCTGCTAGAATTCTGCCCATTTTTGACACTAGGCGATGTTAGGTAAATCCATTCTCGCTCTGTCCGCTGCACAACATTGAATGACATCTCCAAGCAAATATAAGGAAATAAGTAATGCTCACTCATCGAATCACTTGGCCTAAGGTTTTACTCGTGGGCATGGTTGCCATGCAGATCTCTGGCTGTAGCGATCCTCAACCTATGGCCGTTGTGGAAAGTAATAACGAGTCATTGCTACAGTTTGATAACGGCAAACTGCTCCAACTTAAGGAAAATCCGAGTCCACAGTATCGCCATATTCCCTGTGATTTACCCGCAGTCGAGACTGTGGTCAACAACAGTTCGGCCTTTGCGGCGTTAACACAATCTGGTGAGGTGATCACTTGGGGTGACAGTTATGCTGGCGGTGATAGCCGCGAGGTGACGGAGCAGCTTAAGCAAGTTAAGCAAATCGTCCCAGTTAAGGACGGGTTTGCCGCGCTACGTCAAGATGGCACTGTGGTGTACTGGGGCAATGCGGGGAAATATAGCCTCGACAAAGCCCTACAAAACCGCATGACCAATATTACCAAATTGTTCGCCAATCAAGAGGCCATTGCCGCCCTTGATGCCAATGGCAAGGTGCATACTTGGGGTTATGGCCCCTACGGCGGCAATAGCTTACATGTGCAGGATCAATTAGTTGATGTTGTTGATATCTTCGCCAGAGGACGCAGTTTTGTCGCCCTCAAAAAAGAAGGTAGCGCGGTGATTTGGGGGCAGGTTGAAGAGTCGACCAATATGAAAAAGTTACTCCCGCAGCTTACGGATGTAGCGAAGATCGAATATTTTCAACACACCTATGCCGCCTTGAAAAAGGACGGCACTGTGGTGAGTTGGGGCTGGCGCAGTGATGCTTACTCGATCCGCAGCGCCTTAAAGGATGTGGCGAGTATGACGGCAAACAATTGTGCCTTTGCGATTTTAAGCCCTACGGGGGATGCACATTTTTGGGGCGATGGGATTAACTGTGGTATCGATTGGATTAAAAAAACCGATATCACAGGGGTAAAAGAGATTATCAGCATTGGCTCAGGCTTTTTATTACTGCAGGATAAGGCCGTGCCGCAAATAGTGGCCGACGATACTGATTACGCTCATATGTTTGGGTTTCATTATGCCCAAGAGATTCTTGATAAATATTGGCAGGAAGGCAGCATCATTACCCAAGGGCCTGCCTCCTTTGTGTTTACACGTCCCGATGGCAAAGTGGTGCCTGTTGGTTATCGCGCCAACCGTGAAAATGTGGAGAAGTTGATTGCACGTATTCCGCGCCTTACTTGGTTAGATGGCGCAAATGACGGTTATGTTGGCATCAGCGAAAAGGGGGAACTGGTCTCTTGGTCGATGAATTTGCCAATGTTCGACAAGTCGCCAGTGCAACCTGCTGACTCGTTAGTGATTAAACCGCTGGATTTTACCCCCGTTGCCCAATGTGAAACCTCTAAGCAGCGTCAGGTGATTTTGAGCAAAGACAGACCAAAACCTGCGGCAAAAAACTGGGATGGTGTTTTCTAGCTCATGTGAGTTTTCTCGCTAACTTGAGATTAATGGACTTTCATCCGTATAGACGTCTATAATGCGCGCGCTCAGGTCTGATATGCTCTGAGCCTTGTTGGGCGTTAACAGGTTGTACGCCCTTTGAACCTAATTTTGAGTCAACCTTCTGTGGTGCTTGCGTGCGAAAGCCGTGAGATAATCGGGAAGCCAGTGAAATTCTGGCACTGCCCCCGCAACGGTAAAAGGTGAGAGACGACCGCGTTTGATTGGTGTGTTCAAGACAGAACCCGAAAGTCAGAATGTGAAAGGTCAGTCTCGCGTTAATCCAACTTTAATGGATTAACATAGCCTAAGTCCGGAGACCGGCCCTAAAGGTGTTTTTGAGATTTCGGTGGGCAGATCTCAAAATGCGATAATCACCGTCAGTATTTACGACTGAATTAACGGTATCGTGGCGTCAATGCCCCGTTTTCCTTGCAGGAGTTAAAGGTAAAATGGGAACAAATCCAACAAAAATCGCGCTGCTGATCGGCAGCCTATGCAGTTTTTCAATTATCGCGCCCGTTATGGCGGCTGACGATACCAGCACAGCTAAAGTCGACGAGCATCTTGTCGTGATCGGCCGCTCTGATAAGACCCCGTTAAATATTGCCGCCAATGTGAATGTGATTGATGCCGCGGCGATTGAAATGAGTGGCGCGACTAATTTGACCGACGTCTTACGTGGTCAAAGCGGTATTCAAATTTCGGATAACAATATTGGAACTAGCTTTGCTATGCGTGGTTTTAGCGCCAGCACTGCCGTTAATAACACGCTGATTTTACTTGATGGTCGTCGTCTCAATAATATCGATATCGCAGCGCCTAGCCTTAATGCCATTCCGCTTAATCAAGTGGATCGTATTGAAATTTTATCGGGTAGTGCGGGTGTGCTTTATGGCGATCAAGCGGTAGGTGGCGTGATCAATATTGTCACTAAATCCCCTGAAAATACAGGTGGTAGCGTACAGTTATCTGGCGGTAGCTTTGATACCTATGAAGGTCGTGGTGATGTGTCTGGCGCGATCAACAAAGATTGGCGTTACTTTTTCACAGGTAGTTATAACCAAGGTGACAACTATCGCCAGCATAATGCCAACGAAACCGGCTCTATTCTTGGCCGCATTCAATATAAAACAGCCACAGACTCGTTCTTTGTTGAAACCAGCTACTACGATAACGATCGTGAAAATCCGGGCTCGCTTACTGAAAAGCAATTTAAAGACGATCCCCGTGCTTCATCAAATAAGGTAGAGTATGCCCACGAGATGACCACTGCGGCGCGAACGGGTTACCAGCATCAGCTTAATCAAAACTGGGCGCTGGCGGCGGATTTAGATTACAGCGATACCTTAGTGTCTTCTCTTAATTGGGGGGCGAACAGCCATAACACACGCTCACTGTTAATGTTTAGCCCTAAAGCGTTAGCGAATTACAGCACGCGTCAAGGCGAGCTAAGCCTAGTCACAGGTTTAGACATCAGCCGTGGCAAGGCTGATTTTGACACTATGGCGCGCAGTAATGTGCAGCAAATGCAAAGCGCCTATCTACAAGCTACAGTGCCTTTAAGCCATACTTTAAGTTACGTTGTGGGTGGCCGTTATGCGCGGGTGACCGACGAGTTAGTCGATGGCAATGTCTATCCTAATGGCATGGATTTAGACGAAAATGCCCACGCATTCGAACTGGGTTTAAATTACCGCCCAACTGCGGAGCACAGACTCTATGTGCGCGCTGATGATAACTTCCGTTTTGCCAAAGTGGATGAGCAAGCTTATACATCGCCGGGCGTATTTGGCTTAAAGCCGCAAACAGGCCGTTCCTATGAGGCGGGTTGGGATTGGGCTGTCGCTAGTCAAACCCTGCGAGTCAGCCTATATCGTCTCGATTTAGAGGATGAAATTGTTTATGACTCGAGTGCAGTTAAACCCATAGGTGGAAATTTCAACGGCGCAAACGTTAATGCCGACGCTTCTCGTCGTTATGGCGCGGGTGCCGATTGGGATTGGCAGGTGACTAAAGCGCTGCAACTCGGGCTGGAATATAACTACACCGACGCCGAATTTACCGATGGTGCTAACGATGGCAAAGAGCTGTCTTGGGTGGCAAAACACACGGGACGCGGTTATGTCAGCATGGATTTTGCTGAGCATTTCCAAGTATTTGCCGAAGCTATCTACACGGGGGATCGTTTTATCGAAGGCGATAACGCTAATCAAGGTGATAAGCTAGCAAGTTACGTGCTTGGTAATTTAGCCTTGAATTATAATCGTGATGCTTGGCTTGCCAGTCTGCGTATCGATAATGTATTCGATAAAGATTATGTTAGCGCAGGTTATTACGGTGGCGATTGGGGGGATAGTTACTATTCTGGTCGAGGTCGCGATATTCGTTTCACTGTGGGCTACCGCTTCTAAATATTAATGAGCTATCTAACTAACAAAGCCAGACTCAGTCTGGCTTTTTATTTTTTACGCTGAGTTCAAAGAATAAATCTTAAAATAGGTATAGTCTTGAATATCGTTTTAGTAGAGTGGTTTAATTGTCGTTATCTATAGTGTTAGCGGGCAGTCATTACTAAATAGGAGTAATTTATATTTTACTCTGCTGTTTATGGCTGAAATTCTTAGTATTTTAGGTATGATGTGAGCTGTAACCGAATCATCTTATTGTTAATAAACAGGTGTAAAGTGTCTTATGACTGATCTTGAGCAACAGGTTTTTACTCAAGTTAGAGCTATCATAGCGAACGAAGAGCAAGTGATTGGCCGCCGAGGAATTCTAATTCCACTCAAAAAAGCGATCCTTGCTGAAGGCGACATTCGTAATGTGATTGACATTATCTCGAGCGATCCCGCATTGGCAGCGCACATGCTTATGCGCAGTAATTCCGCACAGGCTGCTGTAGTGGAAAATCACAAAACTCGTTCGTTGAAAGAAGCTTTGATCCGCTTAGGTCAAGTTAATATCTATCGCTACGCCTTTACGTTCTATTTAAAAGAACGCCTCGATGAACTGCCACAGCCCTATAAAAAGTTGGTCCAAGGTTATTGGAAGCTGACTGAAGATATTGCAACGGATGCGGTAGATAGCTTAGCGGATATGGAAGGTGTGGAGGTTGATGCTGACGAAGTGCAAACCTTAGCTCTGTTCAGTGTGTTCGGCCAAATTATCGCACTGACCGCATTTGCCTATTTAAATGCTAATGCCGAACAGTCATTTCCTTTAAGTGTGATTAAGTCATTGATTGATAATCAACAACAGACCTTAACCATAGAAGCGTTCGAGGCGTTAGATCTCGATCAGGATCTGCGTCAAGAATTTATGATCGCCCATAATTTGCGTCAGACCCGTAATCCTAATTCATCAGGGTTGATACTGCGCCGTGTCTTGTCTATGCGTGGATTGTTGATGAATCCGCTGTAATTTGTCGATGCTATGAAGTAGTCATTTGACTCAATAAAAAAGCCTGCATTCGCAGGCTTTTTTACTCTATGTCACCCGCATTAATTCGTCTTCTGCTGGCGGGATAAACCTTCCCTCGCCACCAGTTGTAACCAATTTTGGATCAATGCAGAGTTAGCACTGTGGCGGCGATAGGCACCAAATAGCGGTCGTTTCAGACCTTCTTGGCCGAGTTTTACCGTAGCGAGACTCAGTCCATGTCCTTCATTAATCGACCAGCTTGGCAGTGCGGCTATGCCGTCTTTACAGGCAATGCGTTGCAATAACATCATGGTTAAATCACAGGTTTTTTGCTCGCCCGCCTCTATGCCCGCAGGTTCTAAAAAGTGGCGATAAATATCTAAACGTGTCAACGGCACTGGATAACTGATAATAGGCAAGTGTGCTAATTGCTTAGGAGTGACATAGGCTTCTTTCGCTAAAGGATGATCCTTAGCAACCACTAACTTCACTTCAAAATCAAACAAATGCTGGTAGGCGAGTGAATGCCCAGGCACAGGATCTGAGGTTAATACAATATCCAGTTCACCCATTTCTAAGGCATTGAGCGAGTCGAACAAGTGGCGGCTCGACAAGTCTAACTCGGCAGTTGGATGATCTTGCCTAAATTGTTCCATTACAGGCATTAACCAGCGAAAACAGCTATGGCACTCAATGCCGACTCGCAACTGATTAGTTTCGGTTTCCAGCCCATTCTTCAAATCTGTCTCGGTTTCTAACACCTTAGGCAAAATCTCTTCGGCCAGATGCAACAGGCGTGCACCTTCTTGGGTGAATGACAGTGGCTTACTCTTACGCACAAAAATGGGCGAGTTAATCCTTTGCTCCAACTCCTTAATCTGGTGGGAGAGGGCGGATTGAGTGACAAAACGTTTTTTGGCTGCGCCCGCCAAACTGCCGCTTTCTTTCAGGGCCATTAAGGTTCGCAGGTGTCTTAGTTCGATCATGTTCACTCCAAGTGAATTTCGCTCATGTTGTGCTTGAAATCAATTCGGTTGCTGGCATAGAGACTAACACAATAAACTTCTAGACGTCCAGACGCCCATTGTTATTTATCAAGGCTGAAGTGCTGAAAAGTGCCAAGAGAAAACAATCTGGTGGGTGCAAGTGCCGAATGTGGCTTATCTCAAATAAAGGAAGATAGAGTATGCAATTAAATAGTCTTGGGTTTCCCCGTATTGGGCGTCGTCGTGAATTGAAATTTGCCTTAGAAAAATACTGGCGTGGTGAGAGCACTCAAGCGGAATTACGTGAAGTGGCGAGTGAACTTCGCCGTACCCATTGGCAGTGGCAAGCTGCTGCTGGCATTGAGCAAGTTCCCGTAGGTGATTTTGCCTTTTATGATCAAGTGCTGACCTTAAGCGCGACTTTAAATGCCATTCCTGAGCGCCATCGTGGTGAAGGGGCAATCGATCTCGATACTTTATTCCGTGTTGCCCGCGGCAGAGCGCCAACGGGCCAAGATGCGCCAGCCTCTGAAATGACCAAGTATTTCAATACTAACTATCACTATCTGGTACCTGAGCTCAGCCAAAACCAAGAGTTTTCGATTGCCTATGAGCAGTTCTTTGATGAAGTCAGCGAAGCGCAGTCCTTAGGCTATAAAGTAAAACCTGTGCTACTCGGCCCTGTTAGCTACTTGTACCTAGCTAAAACCGTGGGCGAAGAGTTTGATAAGTTAAGCTTATTACCCAATTTATTAACTGCTTATGCTGACATTTTGGCGCGTTTTGCTGCTCAGGGAGTGCAATGGGTACAGCTCGATGAGCCCATTCTCGCATTGGAATTGGATGGCGAATGGCAAGCGGCGATGATTGAGGCGTATCAAGCCCTCAGCACTGCGAAGGTGAAGATCCTTCTTACCAGTTATTACGGCGGTATCGCACACCATCAATCGCTGGTATCGGCCTTGCCGGTCGCGGGGTTGCATGTCGATTTAGTCACAGCGCCGGATCAATTAGCAGTCTTTGCCAATGCGCTTGGTCAAGATCAAATTTTGTCGGCGGGTGTGGTCAATGGTCGCAACGTGTGGGCGGCAGAGGCGGATTTGATTGCCGAACGCATAGGCACGGTTGCCCGTGATCTCGGAGATCGCTTGTGGATCGGTACTTCTTGCTCACTCCTGCACAGCCCTGTGGATTTAGAGGTGGAAGCCACGCTTGAGCCCGCGCTGCGTCAACAACTCGCGTTTGCGAAGCAGAAATTACTCGAACTGGCCAATGTGCGCCAATTGCTACTGGCACCTGAATCGGTCGCGGCAAAAGAGATTGTGCAAACCTGTTTGGCACGCCGTGAGGCGAAAGCGCAGTCTGCAGATAAGCAAGTGATTGCCCGCGTTGCCGCGTTGACATCTGCCGATTATGAGCGCATCAGTGATTTCAGCGTACGCCAAGCAGTGCAGCAGCAGAAATACCGTTTACCTCTGTTGCCGACCACCACCATTGGCTCCTTCCCACAAACACCTGCAATCCGTGGACTACGCAGTCGTTGGCGCAAGGGCGATCTGAGTGATGCACAATATACAGAGCAATTGCAGCAAGTCACCCGCGATACTATCGACCGCCAGCTTAAACTCGGTATCGATGTGTTGGTTCATGGTGAGGCCGAGCGCAACGATATGGTGGAATACTTTGGTGAGCAGCTTGCGGGCGTTGGCTTTACCAAAAATGGTTGGGTGCAAAGTTATGGTTCACGCTGTGTTAAGCCGCCGTTGGTCTATGGTGATGTTAGCCGTCCAAAGGCGATGACGGTTGATTGGGCCGAGTTTGCCCAAAGTCTCACCGACAAGCCTGTAAAAGGCATGCTGACTGGCCCGGTGACGATTCTGCATTGGTCATTCGCCCGTGAAGATATCGGCCGCGATGTGATTGCGACTCAGCTGGCGCTGGCGATTCGTGATGAAGTGGTGGACTTACAAAATGCAGGTATTGGCATTATACAAATCGATGAGCCCGCCTTCCGTGAAGGTCTGCCATTGAAACAAAGTGAGTGGCAAGCCTATTTAGATTGGGCGGTGAATGCCTTTAAACTCAGCGCTGCTGGCGTGACTGATGAGACTCAAATCCACACCCACATGTGTTACAGCGAGTTTAACGACACGATTGCCGCGATTGCCGCCATGGATGCCGATGTGATTACTATCGAGACTTCGCGTTCACGGATGGAGTTACTCAACGCCTTTGAAGATTTTGAATATCCCAATGAAATCGGCCCCGGTGTGTATGACATTCACTCACCAAACACCCCAAGTGTGGAGGCCATGGTGCACTTAATCGAGAAAGCGGCGCAAAAAGTGCCCGTACGTCAGCTGTGGGTCAATCCAGATTGCGGCCTAAAAACCCGTACTTGGGATGAAGTTGAACCCGCACTGAAAAACATGGTCGATGCCACGCGAGAACTACGTCGCCGCCTTGGTTAATATTATGCTTGAGTGAAATATTTTTTTACTGAGTTTATTGAGTTAGTAACAGCGGATGCTTATGCATCCGTTGTTGTTTATTGCTTGCCGATTGACTTAAGCATCTCGCGGTAAGCCTTTTTCGATAATGCGCACCATGCGCTCGGTTTTGCGGCGGGCTTTTTGTTGTTCAGTTGCTGCGCTTTCAGCAAGGCGCGATTGCTGGGCATTAAGCGCCCATTCAATATGCTCACGCACTATCTCATCGATATCTTCGCTGTGATTGCGGGCGTTAAGTGCGGCAATAATCCTTGGGCTTGCGGGAGCGTTACCCAGTGCTACTGCAATATTACGTAGCCAACGTTTATGTCCAATGCGGCGAATGGCGCTGCCTTCAGTTTGTTTAAGGAACTCGGCCTCGCTCCAAGCAAAAAGGCTGAGAAGGTCTGGTTGCTTTAACTGCGGACGAATATGAAAGTCAGTTTCTTCAGTCAGCGGCGCTTGGCGATTGATGGGACACGCGAGTTGGCAATCATCGCAGCCATAGATGCGATTGCCCATGAGTGGCCTAAATTCTTCGGGAATAGCGCCCTGCAGTTCAATGGTGAGATAGGAAATACAGCGTCTGCCATCGACCACATAAGGTTCTACGATTGCACCCGTTGGGCAGGAGGTGATGCAGGCGACACAAGTGTTACAGCCTTCTTGAATGGGAATATCCACAGGTAGAGGCAAATTGATCAGTAGTTCACCTAAAAAGAACCAACTGCCAGCCTCATGGTTGAGTATGAGTGAGTGTTTACCTGTCCAGCCTATACCGGCTTTTTCGGCTAAGGGGCGCTCAAGTACTGGCGCTGAGTCAACAAAGGGGCGAAAGTCAGCTGCATCGAAACCGAGAGCAACTAACTCTGCACTGATTTGATCTCCCAGCTTTTTAAGTCGAGCGCGGATCAACTTGTGATAGTCGCGACCTCCGGCATAACGGGAAATGTAACCTAAGTTGGGATCGGTGAGATTCGTTGCAAAGCCAGCTTCGGGTGGCAAATAGTCCATCCGTACGGAGATCACCCGCACTGTGCCCGGATGCAGTTCTTGCGGGCGAGCGCGCATCATGCCATGGGTGGCCATATAGGCCATTTCGCCATGAAAACCTTTGTCTAGCCATGCTTGGAGTTTGGCTTCTTCAGCGGTTAAATCCGTATCGCAAATGCCAACCTGCGCAAATCCGAGTGCTTTTCCCCACGTTTTAATTTGCAGAGCGAGCCGCGACAGCATGCTGGCATAGGATTGGCTTGGGGTTTGATTGGCTAAAGTTGACATGAATTGATGGCAGCGAGGCTCTTGGCTAGGTGGCAATATGATAGCAGTTTTCACTTATTGAGGACGAGTTTACTCAGAAGGGGGCGTGAGGCGATATTTTCTTTGGGATATTTGTTTATTTGCAGTTGGGATTGAGTCTATGATTAGGTCTAATGTTTATCGTTTGGTATTCGTATGCTGAGTGCGTTTCCCCTTAGGGCGTGTTTTCTTGCGATGAGCTTATTAGGCCTGATGCCTAATCTTGTTTTTGCGGCGCCTGACAAGTTGAAATTGGTGACCGAAGCTTGGCCTCCCATGAGTTACGAGCAAAATGGTGTGCCGCAAGGTTTTGCGGTGGACTTAGTCAATACCTTGCAATCAAGACTGGGTCAGAGTGAAAAAATCGATGTGTTACCTTGGGCTCGGGCGTATTCGATTGCCAATACCTCAGCAAACGTTTTACTTTTTGCTACGTCAATTAATGATGAGCGAGCTGAGCAGTTTGATTTTATCGGTCCTATTGCGACCAGCAAAATTGCATTGTACGCAAGGGCGGCAGATCCCATCGCTCTCGATCAACTTGCTGAACTTCAATCGACAGATATTGTGGGGGTTTATCGGGAATCGGCGGGTGCGCAGTTGCTACAACAAGCGGGCGTGGATAATTTGCTGGTGGCGAGTTTTCCGCAGCAATCGGCGAAGCAGTTGCTGTTTTCTCGAATTCGTTTTTGGTGCCAAGCGGATCTTGCGGTAAAGCAGATACTCGAAGAGGTTGGCGCGAGTGAGACAGATATCCGTCAAGTGTATGTTGTATCGGAGATTAATCTCTATTTAGCTTTTTCTAAAGGGACATCGGCGGCAACCGTTATCAGTTGGCAAACAGAGCTTGAGAAAATGAAAGACTCAGGTGAATTTAGTCGTTTGTATCAGACATGGTTTGGCACTTTGCCACCGCCATTACAACATCAAGTGTTTTGGCATAAGGCCGTTTAATTCTCTCTTAAAGCCTCATTATTGGCTGATTTCACACAATTTCTGCCCGCATTTTTAGCCTCATAAAGAGCATTGTCGGCCCGCTTTAGCAAGGTGGCAAAATCTTTATCTTGATATGCATCTTCCGTATTATTTTGTGGTTCTAAAGTGGCGACACCAGCGCTAACGGTCAATTTGAGTTCTGCTGGTAAATTCTGTGCGCTAAGGCGGCTAATATGGTTCTGCAATTGATGCGCCAGCGCTAACGCACCTGTGGCATCAGTGTTAGGCAATAGGATTAAAAACTCTTCACCACCGATGCGGCCAACGAGGTCTTTATTACCCGATAAGGCTCGGCCTGCATTTGCAATGGTCATAAGGGCGCGATCGCCTAATTCATGGCCGAAGTTATCGTTGATTTTTTTGAAGTGATCCGCATCAAAAATAATCACTGAAAAAGGGCTTTGATGTTTTAAGGCTTGCTGAAAATATTTCGCGGCTTGGGCATAAATATGCCGACGATTAGGGAGTTTGGTAAGGTAATCCGTGAGGGCAATAACTTGCAGTTGGCGATTTCTATGTACTTGTTTATAAGCGAATATAGACACTATCGTCAGGATAAAGCCCGCTAGTAATAGGATAATGTGTTGCAGTGATTTGTTCTTTTCGAGTAGCGCGAGCTCTTGTTCTTTAAGGTTTTGGTTTTCAATCAAGCGTTGATTTTCAGATTCAATCCGACTGGTATCAAACTTGACCTTTAATTCTGTCGTATGATGGGAGAGAGAATTGCCATCGACTTTTTTTGTTAGGGTAACAAATTCTTGCAGCGCTCCGTAGGCGGCAGATAAATCATTCATCGCCACATATATGTTACTTTTAAGCTGCAGCAGTTGAGTGAGTCCCCGATTATTCTGCAGAGTGCGAAAGGCTTTTTCCCCTTGCTCAAGTTCGATAAGCGCCTCTTTATAGTGAGCTTGTTGAAACTTTATATCGGCCATAAATAGCTTCATGAAGCTGTAATCGGTCAGATCTTTTTCATTAATAACAGTATCGGCTTCGATTAAATACTTTTCGGCTTCTGTCAGACGATTGAGTTTGATTAAGCTGTAGGCAATATTCGTTGCCATAGTTGCTGCCACTTTTTCCTGCTGATGTTCCTTGAAGTATTGATAACTTACTAAGAAATTATCTACGGCCTGTTGATGTTCACCGAGTTCATCTAAGGCAAGGCCAATGTCCGAGTTGACATACATTGCCTGTTCTTGGTTATTGTTTTTTAGATAGAGAGCTTTGAGTTTGGTGTAATAGCGGATTGCACTTTGGGGATCGCCATAACGTCTAAAACTGGTAGCAACATCGGCAAGGTTAATGTTAGCCCAACCGCTTAAATTGAGTGATTCATAGAGATCTTGCGCAGTGACGAGATCGTCTAATGCTGCAGAAAAATCGCCAATATAAGAGTAAAGTGCGCCGCGAATGCTGCGCGAGTCGGCGATTAGCTTAAGGTCTTCATGCTCATAGGCACGTTTAACACTGAGATTATAGCCTTCCATCGCGCCATCCATGTCACCACTTAATTGCAGAAACCAAGAGCGGCAGAGCGTGAGGTCGGTAATGAAATGGGGGGAGGCGGTTGGCGGAATATTGCTCAGTGCTTGGTTAGTATTTTTAAGTGCCAGTGCAATAGCTGTGTCGTTTTCTGTATTCTGATCCCAGCATTTAAGCAGTTGCAGCTTTTCATGACGGGTGACATCGTCAGTCGAAATTAGTTTGCTTAATAACACTAGATTGCTTTCGATTTCTTCACGGGTCATAGGGACGCCGCTTTCAAATCTTGCAAATATTTTATCAACCTGAGTCTTTTCTTCTGCCATAGCGTTGCTGAGCGGCAGTAGAAGCAGCAATAAGGAGAATGATAAATACCTAAGTTGATGTAGCAAAAAAGATTCCTGTTCGAATTAAAATCAATAGCTAATTATTAGCTTAGCATAACTTGTTTGTTCATTTTTAATATAGATGTATAGCAATTTTGCATTCGGTTAATGATCAAGGTATAAACTCCGCCTTGGTTATTATCCCACAAAGGAATCACCCTTGAAGAAATTACTCTGTGCTGCATTATTCATGATGAGCGGCACTAGCTGGGCAGGCTCAGATTTAGAAACCTCTGGCGATGTATTACATTTATTATTACCCGCTACTGCGATGGGCGCGACCTTGTTTTATGAAGAGGGTTATGACGGTAGTTGGCAGTTAATTCAGGCAGCGGTGTCGAGTCGGTTAATTGTTGAAGGTCTTAAGTATGGTGTGAGTAAAGACAGGCCAGACGATAGTGGCGATGATTCGTTTCCATCGGGTCATACCTCTGACAGCTTTATGGCGGCGACGTTTATTCAGCAGCGCTATGGTTGGCAATATGGTTTACCTGCCTATGTTGCCGCATCTTATGTGGGCTACACTCGAGTGGCGAGCGACCAGCATTACCTCGAGGATGTGTTAGCTGGCGCGGCGATTGGAGCGCTGGCGGGGTGGTATTTTACTCAACCCTATGAGGGGATTACAGTTACGCCGATTGCGGGTAACGGCGTTTATGGTTTATATGTGAGTGGCCAGTTTTAACTCTATTTTTGGGATGCGAATCGAGATTTTTATGAGCGAATTATCAGCTATTTACCGTGAAACTGCCGAGCAGATTTCTTACAATGTTGCGAATAAAGTGTTACCAATGGCGAAATTACCGGGTGACTTATTAGCAGCGTACCAAGGTTTGTGTGCCGAACTGTTGGAAGACAGGGAAGGTAAATTTAGCCAAGCTTGGGCATCTTTACCTGCCAGTGCGCGTAATCTAATGGAACAAGCCGCATTCCACGGTTTCTATATCGCGAATGCTTGGTTGCAATTGAGTCGTGTCGCCCAAGAAATTTCTGAGCAAGCCGATACCGATAGTGCAATCCAAGAGCAAGAATATAATGGCATTTTTACGCGCTTAGCCGATGAATCGCTCAAAGAAAGCCTACGTAAGTTGAAGAAGGCGCGTACCGATCGTGCTTTGCTCAATAGCTTTAAACAGGTGATGGCACCTTAGTGTTCTATTGAAATGAAAAAGCCCGTTACTGCAAAGTAACGGGCTTTTTGCTGGCTAGCACAAACGCTCAACTAAGCTGCTTTACTGCGACTTGGGTCGCGGCAACGCTATGCTTAGAACGAAGTGCGTTTGTAGCGGCGATATTCTGGACTCCAGAAATTGCCTTCAATCGACTGCTGTAAGATCTCATCGCTCATTGGCAGTGTTAACCCTTGTTCAACTGCGACTTTACCTACTGCGAAAGCAATATGCTTACTCACCGCATGGATATCTTCGAGTTTAGGCAGTAGTGGACCTGTACCATCGATTGCCAGTGGCGAACATTCGGCAAGTGCGCGACTTGAAGCCATCAACATGGCATCGGATACATGACGTGCGCCTGAAGCTAATACGCCTAAGCCAATACCTGGGAAGATAAAGCTGTTGTTGCACTGGGCAATTTCATAGGTTTCACTATCGACAACCACAGGCTCGAACGGGCTGCCCGTAGCGACGAGTGCTTGACCTGAGGTCCAATGCAAAATGTCCTTCGGTGTCGCTTCTACGCGGCTGGTGGGGTTCGACATAGGGAAAATAATCGGGCGAGCACAATGGCTGTGCATAGCACGGATAATTTCTTCGGTGAAGAGACCCGGAACGCCAGATACCCCAATCAGCACTGTCGGCTTGGCGTTGTTAACCACATCGAGCAGTGAAATATTGTCGCTGAAATTGCTCCAGTTTTGGATGTTGGTGCATTTCTGCGCTAATTTTTGCTGGAATGGCAACAGGTTAGGCATGTTGTCGAGCAATAAGCCCCAACGGTCAACCATACACACTTGAGTGCGAGCTTGCTCGTCGCTGATCCCTTCAGACACCATTTGTGCCACGATAGCTTCGGCAATACCGCAACCGGCACTACCAGCACCAAGGAAGGCGATACGTTGTTGATTCAATTCAGTGCCCGCAGCCTTACACGCGGCGAGCAAGCAACCAACGGCAACCGCAGCAGTACCTTGAATATCATCGTTAAAGCAGCAATAGCGATCCTTATAACGCTCTAGGATCGGCATGGCATTCTTTTGGGCAAAGTCTTCGAACTGAATTAAAGTGTCTGGCCAACGCACATGTACAGCTTGCATAAAGGCTTCGATAAACTCGGCATATTCTTCGCCACCGATGCGTGGATGGCGCCAACCCATATACATAGGATCTTCTAACAACTGCGGATTATCTGTGCCTACATCTAAGGTAATTGGCAGGGTATAAGCCGGACTGATACCGCCACAGCTAGTGTAGAGTGACAGCTTACCGATAGGGATCCCCATGCCGCCAATACCTTGATCGCCAAGGCCTAAAATACGTTCACCATCAGTGACTACTATGATTTTAACTTTTTGACGAGTCGAGTTATTGAGGATGTCATCGATCCTATCTTTGTTTGGATAGGAGATAAACAAACCACGGTTGCGGCGATAGTTTTTCGAGAAACGTTCACAAGCTAAACCTACCGTCGGCGTATAGATGATGGGCATCATCTCGCTGATGTTATTTTGCACTAAACGATAAAATAAGGTCTCGTTTGTGTCTTGGATATTACGTAGGTAAATATGCTTGTCTAAGTCGTTATTGAAACTTCTAAATTGATCGTAGGCGCGAGAAGCCTGCTCCTCAATCGTTTCAATGGCATAGGGGACTAAGCCTTCGAGGTTAAAGAAAATACGCTCTTCTTCAGAAAATGCACTGCCCTTGTTAATCAGTGGGGCTTCAAGAATGGCAGGTCCTGCAAACGGAAGATAGAGGGGGCGTTTATTATCGTCCATGGGTAACCTTTTGAGTTATTGTTTAAGTGGTCAATACGTGCTGTAAGTCACGTAAGGTTATCATGAAATGTGATCTTTGTTGTCCGTGGAACGAGGTATTTGTGGTTTTTTTTGCAGCAGTAAAAAAGTCAGCTGTTTTAAACAGGATTTCTGAGGTTGTTGAGATGGAATTGTTAAGGTCTTGTTTATATCCAAACAAGCTCAGGTGTAGATAAAAACGGATATAAAAAAACGCAGCCTAAGCTGCGTTGATCTTATAAGCTATGGCTTAGCGTTATACGCCGCGATACTTAAGTGATAAGCCGCGGA
This sequence comes from Shewanella sp. SM95, assembly GCF_025653595.1. NCBI lineage: Bacteria > Pseudomonadati > Pseudomonadota > Gammaproteobacteria > Alteromonadales > Shewanellaceae > Shewanella > Shewanella sp. SM95. The sequence continues at coordinate 31,849 of NZ_JAKKSE010000021.1, read as the reverse complement.
TAAAGTTACGCAGTATTTGATCGCCACACTCTTTAAAATTCTTGTGGTCTGGATTGCGGAACAGGGCGCTTAGCTCTGATTTTGACATTTGCACTTCGGCTAAAGCCAAAGCTGCTACTATGTCTTCTTCACGCATTTCGAGGGCAACTCTCAGCTTTTTAAAGATGAGGTTGTTGTTTAAACGTGAAACGGGCGCTGGAATTTCTGCACCTTCACGTAGACCGCGCTTTTCTATGATAAGACCATCTAAAAACTGACATAAGGTCGTGTCGTTACAAGCTTTATAACCTTCTTCCTCTTCTTTACGTAGAAGATCAATCATCTCTTCGACAGGCACTTCTCTTCCAGCTTTAGCAAAAATTTTAATCATTTTTGCATTGCTAAAATCAAACACGAAGCGCAAACGGCGCAAAATATCATTATTAATCATGGTCATCTCTTGGCGCGGCTGCGCTGTCTGGTTTAAGAGCCCGCATTATATACCCAAACCACCTTAATTGCAGAATTCAGCGGGAATTTAATGGCAGTTAGTTAAGGCCATTTATTGCTCCGGCATAAACATTCTGGCAATTAACCTTTAATGATGTTGTACCAATAGATAAACAGTGCCGCGAAAATCAGTAGATAAATTAGGCCAAACCAAGAGAGTAGTTTCATCTTAGTCCCATATCTGTCTGCCTCGGGAAGCTGTTTGCTGGTCATTAAGCGGTAATTTAACCAAGCAAAAATGACTGTGGTCATAAAGGCCAAAATCATCACAAACTCGAGTAACGGTAAGAGTGCACCTTTAAAGAAGAGGATCAGTAACAAGCCTAAGGCACTGATGGCGAGCATGATCCCTGTGAGGCGTTTGTCTGAACTGGTCTTTGAGGTGAGTAACTGCCAGCCCATATCTAAGGTACGGCTATAGCCATCAATCACTGTTACTGTTGTGCTGAAAATACACAGAAATGCAACAATACCAATAAGATAACGACTCTCGCCGCCCATGACTTGACTATAAAGGTTGATTAATTGATTAGCAAATTGTGCGCCCGAATCGGAAAAGTGCTCACCGCTGCCGTGCATCACTAAGGCGCCCAAGGACAAAAACACGATCGCGAGGATCGCAGTGATGATGTAGCCTAAGTTAAAGTCGAGCAGTGCCTGCGCTTTCGTGACCGTCTGGCTTTTTTGTTTTTCGAGCAACCAGAGAGAATTCCAAGCGCTGACTTCAATCGGTGCTGGCATCCAACCCATCATGGCGACCAGAAATCCCACATGGGCCCACTGCCAAGGTGAAGGAGAGACAAAATTGCTCGCTAATGGTTGAGCGTGATCCCAAGCTAAGGCCACGGCAATTAATGTGGTTAAGGTTAGGGCGAACATGATGATCTTAGTGAGTCTATCAAGGAGTTGATAATGGCCTAAAATCAGTAAAGCCAATGAACTCAGCAATACCAGCAGGGCTAACCAATCGATGGGCAGCGGAATAAATTGGGTCAACATAGCGGCGGTTAACATGCACACCCCTGCTGTACTGGCAATGGCGGCGATCACATTGAGCCCAGTAAACAGCAGTAAGTAACCTCGGCCCTGTTTTTGGTAGCCGTGCAGTAGACTCTCCCCTGTGGCAGCTGTGTAGCGTGCGCCAGCAGCAAAGAAGGGATACTTAAGTAAATTCACCCCAAGAATAACCCAAGCCAGTTGCCAACCAAATTCGGCGCCCGCCCGAGTCGAGGCGACTAAATGGGATGCGCCAATCGCCGCTGCGGCCATAAGAACACCTGGGCCCATGGCTTTAATGCCGAGAGTTAGGTGTGTCATCCAAGAGGATGAAGGAGAAGTTACTGAAGATTCTGTCATGTCGTTATTAAAAATGCCTGTTGAAAATTAATCTGGGGAATCGAACACTCCCTCATGCTAAGACTGCGCTCATGCTAAGGCTGCGCTCATGTTAAAGCCGCGCTAACGCTAAGTGAGTGGCTCAACATTAAAGGTAAAGTGATTGAACTAAAAGTCGTTTTATTCAATTTATCTGTTTAATTTTTGGCTGAGTAAAGTTTCAATGCGTTTTAAGCTTGCAGCCATTTCGACTACGATTTGTAACAGCGTATTATCTGGCTGTGCCGATGGGCTTATTGGGTGCAAGGGTTGGGTAAGCCGTTCTTTTTGTTCTAATACGCGGGCTCTAAATCGAGGCGCATCGACTATGCCGACTAAGCTTATCAATGCGCCTGCGCCCGATTGCCCTGCGGTTTCTACCGTGAGTTTATGCAGACCAAATAGGCGCATAATTGGGCCTTGGATCAATGCCATATCGGTAATTTTGTCCAAAGGCACTGTGTTTTCAGTACGAGTTAATATGCCCCTCCTGACAATAAGTTTATTGCTGGTGAGCTGCGCACTCATATTGCGAATATAGCGGCGAGTCCCCCACAGCCCGATTGGAAACCAAAGTAATAACAAGGGAATACCTATTATGCTTAGGCTGAAATAGGCGGCGCCTGAAAGCAACCAATACCAACCTAAATGGGTTTCAAACTCTGCTTGATAAATAATCTTGTCTTCCATCTTTCTTCCTTAAATTTTGATATTCAAATACTGCGACTTGTCTTGTAGGTTGAATTTTTAGTGCCTAGACGTTCTTTGATTCTCGTATGAGGAAAATACACCGTCTCAAATGTAACAAAAGTTTAACTTTTATTTCTCTGCCATTGACTTTGGTTTGTAACTCATTACCTTGTGTATTGTTAATTTAGAGTTTTCTTATTGCTAAAATAATTTTAATGAGATAAATAAAACAAGGGAAATGTATGAACAGACCTCAGATTCTACCCAGTGCTTGTGCAATCGCAATTGCTATGGCATGTGCGCCAACAGTGGCCCATGCTGCCGATAAAGGTGCAGAAAAAGTTGAACGTATTGAAGTAACGGGTTCCCGTATTAAACGTACCGATATTGAAGGCCCTTCCCCTATTCAATCGATCAGTAAAGACGATATTGCCAATATGGGATTTGATAACCTGCAGCAATTACTTGAACGCATGCCTGCCAATGGTGCTGGCGCGTTTTCTACCCGAGGTAACAGCCAAGATTCAACCGCCAACGGCGGCGCATCTATCAGTCTACGTGGTTTAGGCCCAGACGCGACCTTAGTGTTAATTAATGGTCGTCGTGTTGCGGCGAGTGCTTTTGCCGAAGGTATCACTAATTCCTTTGTTGATATCAATAATATTCCGGTATCAGCTATTGAACGTATCGACATACTGAAGGACGGTGCATCGGCTATTTATGGTTCTGATGCGATCGCGGGTGTGGTTAACATAGTTCTGAAAAAAGACATTGAAGGCATTGAGGTCAATCTTGGCTACGGTGATGCTTCAGGCACTGGCTACGATGAAACTACTGCGAATATGGTGTGGGGGATGAAGTCCGATAAGGGCAGTGCCTCTATCATTCTCGACTATTTTAAAAATGATACTTTAGCGGCAACGGATTTAGGCCGTTTTGGAACTGCAGATCAGAGTCCTTACGGCGGTGAAGATTCGCGTTCTTCCCGTGGTTTTCCTGGGTATTTTTATGTGGATGGGGTGCCGACAGTTGACCCAGCTTGCCCTGCCGATCGCAATATAGACGGTGAAGTTTGTGTCTTTGATTATGGTCCGTATAACCTTGTTGTGCCTGCTGCTGAACGTGTGGGTGCTATTGGTCAATTCGAATATCACTTTAATGATGATTTAACCGCTTTCCTCGAGTTAGCTGCCCAGCACAACACATCGGAAGCGGGCGGTGCGCCGACGCCACTTGATGAGAAAGCTGGCTTAACCGTACCTGGAACTCATCCAAATAACCCGTGGGGGAAAGATATTGAAATCGGTCGTTTCCGCACCGTTGATGCGGGTGCGCGTCGTTGGGATATTGAATCTGATACTCTACGTTTAGTCGCAGGTTTACGCGGTGTAGTTAAAGACTGGGACTGGGAAGCTACGGTGCAAAAGGGGCGCAGTGAGTCAACTCAAACGGGTGACCGCAGCCAAGGTTGGGTAAGAACAGATTATTTGCAACGTGAAATTGATGCGGGTCGTTACAATCCTTTCGGTGGCACCATGAACTCCCAAGATGTCATTGATGATATTACCACCAGTCTAGTGCGCCAAGGTCTGTCAACCATGACTTCCTATGCGGCGAATATCTCAGGTCAAGCATTTACCCTTGCTGATCGCGATATCATGATGGCGGCTGGAGTTGAATATCGTGAAGAAGCCATCAGCGACGAGCCGGATGAGCAATTTCAACGTGGATTGATTTTTGGTACCGAAGCTGTGTCAGCTAAGGGCGATCGCGATCAATGGGCGGCGTATACTGAATTTTCCATCCCTGTAACGGATAACTTCGAGCTGCAACTTGCGGGTCGATATGATCACTACAGTGATTTTGGTTCAACCACTAATCCTAAGATTGCTTTCCAATGGGGTATTAGTGATGAGATAACGGCGCGTGCCTCTTGGTCTACTGGGTTCCGTGCGCCTTCATTAGCGCAAATTGGTTTGGGTCCATCTGAAGAAAGTAGCTTCCTAATTGATAAATATCGCTGCGCAGCCGACGGTCAAGGTTGTACCTTGTCTGATGAAACGACTGAGTTTGCAGGTAACCCAAAGTTAAAGGCCGAGGAGTCAGAGACTTGGAATATCGGCATGATATGGGCGCCAAGCCAGAAGTTCGATATTGGTTTCGATATCTACAGCATCACTCAAGATAATAAGATTGATAAGTTGTTACTGCAGGATATTTATGACGCTAATTGTAACGATCAGAACAGCACTGTGTGTGTGCGCCTAGCACCTCAAGCTGGTCAAACATTTGGCGCACTAGATGTGATCCGCTCAAGCTTTGTTAACTTAGGTTCGCAAGAAGTTCAGGGTATGGATGTGTCGACCCATTATGGATTCGAACTCGATAGTTATGGCGACCTTAAGTTCGGTCTTGAATGGAGTTATCTGCATAACTTTGAAAAAGATGATACTCATCAAGTGGTCGATTATACCGGAGAGTATAAGTATCCGAAGAATCGTTGGTTAGCGACAACCAACTGGACTATGGATAACTTTGCCGCCAATTTAAATTTGAGTTATATCGGTGAGTTTGAAGATTTCAACAAAACTCGTACAATTGATGCTCAAATTTTAGTCGACATGTCAGGTACTTATCGCTTCAATGAGATGTTCAAGCTGACACTAGGCGTGAACAACGTATTTGACGAAGAACCACCATTCGCTATCGGTGATGGTGATACCGACCTCTACGGTTACGTGACATCAGTACATAATCCAATGGGTCGCTACATTTACACTAAACTCTCAATGAACTTCTAATATTAAGCCTACGAGTTTTATAGCTCAGTGCTTTATATCAAAGTGTAGTGAAATCGAAACGGCGCATTAAGCGCCGTTTTTTATGGGCAGATTTGCACTAACGCAAACTCAGTGTATCTTCGTTAGGACACGAATTAACCGGACTAAAAGGACGTTGCAATGATCACTTTATATGGCACACCGCGCAGTCGCGCATTAAGAGTTGCTTGGGTGTTGGAAGAGTTGGGTGTTGATTGGGATTTTTCTTTTGTGGATATGACTAAAGGTGCGCATCGCAGCGCGGCATTTTTAGCGATAAATCCCTGCGGTAAAGTGCCTGTGTTAACTGATGAAGAGTTAGTGTTATCCGAATCTGCGGCGATTTGCCTTTATCTAGCAGAAAAGTATGGCGAGGGTAAGTTGTTGCCACCCGCGGGGAGTAACGCATCGGGTTTGCACCATCAATGGGTGAGCTTCATCATTACTGAGCTTGAGCAGCCGCTTTGGACTATGGGTAAGCATAAGTTTGCTTTACCGGAGGAGCAGCGTCATCCGCAGATCATGCCTTGTGCGGTATGGGAGTTTGATAAGGCGGTTGCATTGGCCGAAGCCATGTTGCCTGAAAGTGATTTTTTGCTCGGTGATGACGTTTCGGTGGCGGATATTTTACTGGCCCATACCTTAATGTGGGGCACATTGTTCGAACAAGCCATTCCACCTAAACTCGCCGCTTATCGCGATAGGTTGTCTGCGCTGCCGTCGCGTCAATCGGCTTTACAGAAGATGGATGCTGTGGTGGCCGCTAAGGGCTAATCATTCTAAGTCGCTGATTATCTGAAATCATTATGAGAATATAAAAAGGGCAGATAGTGATATCTGCCCTTACTGTTAACGCGAGTACTAAGCTTCTGGATTTGCACGCTTATAGCTGAGTCGCAGCCCACTTTGCGCGACTTTCGCGGCTTTCACTCATTTTGGTCGGTTCACGGAAGGCTTTGTAGGCCTCCACGTCGAGAGCCACTAGGCTGACGTCGACTTCTAGGACCAGTTTGCACTCTTTCTTAATGCGCCAAGCGGCCGTGTTGTACAGTTCAGTAAAAGGCAGTGAACTTAAGAATTCGGGGTTGTATTGTGTGTAAACCGCTTGAGTGGGGTAGACCACGAAGGCTAAGTGACGTTTAGGTTCTTTCTTAAATAGTTCTTCGATACCATCGCAGGTGTTGAGCACTTGCATCTCAATGATGTCATCAATATCAAGCAGTTTCTTTTGCGCCAGCTCAGGTGGCAGTTGTTCACCGCTTTCCCAGGCGAGGACATCGGCTTCGCTATGGTTAGTCAGAGCACCAACTTGAGCCGCGCTTAAGCTGAGTGACTGGCGTAAGTAGCTCATTTCGATGGCATTCAAGCCAATGTTCTTAGACATAATCGTGTTCTCAATGCAATAAAAGTAAAATTAGTATTTGATCTTTAACCAGATTTCTTCAACCCATTCCCAAAACGACTCCCAATAGATATCGGTAAAGTCGCTGTTTTTCCAGAAATGTACTTGACCATCTTGGTCGATACAGTAAAAAGCATCACCCTGCTGACAAATGGCAATCATGTCCCTTGGCATACCGATGGACCACGCATAGCAAGTCACTTCGGGCAGGTAGGTGTGCGAGTAGGGATCCGATGCTGTTACTGGCTCTATCGTGCCGTAAATCACATCACTGGCATACAGCAGGTATTCTTTTAGCTCCCTTGGCAATGAAATCAGGATTTGCTCTTCGACTTCGACGAGCTGCTCAAATGTGGGTAATTCGAGTGGTACAGGAACAGTTTCGCTGCGTTCTTGGAGTTGCTCAATAATGTCGTGCATGGCATTTCCTGCTGATAGGGCTATGGCGCGGGATTATATACCCAAACAACCTGAAGATGCAGGATTCAGCGAGAATTTAACGCACTTTAGGCAAGGCCATTTATTGTTCCTGCATAAATGACAAGCTAGCTTTTGCAGGTGTGGGGACGCATTCTTCGGAAGCGATAGCAAATTTGGCAATGAGCACAAGGGGCTTTCAACTCCGGTGGGGCGTCATGGAGCATCCAAGGAGGATAGGACGAGCAGTCCTCCTTGGTCGGGTGTGGGGTGAAGCTCCACTACGTTGATTTTTATTGAAAAAATCAAATGAAGTCTGTATCTAGATTCGTTTGAATGGCTGAACTACCACAAGTGGCACAGTCATAGAATGTAGACCCCAACAATTTATCACCTGACGATTTGATAACGCACTAAATTGGCATGGCAGTTTAAGCACCACTCAATCGTGTTTTCCTTGTCAATTTCTACACAGATATTTGCAAATCTTTACCTGTTAACGACACTTCCTTCGTCTACTGTCTTTGGCTAACTCTATATACTGTTGGAACAATTTCAGTTCCTTAGCAAGATGAATGCTTGCTGTCTTTAGCATTGATGGACACGACAATACCGATGAAAAAATCCTCAAAGCGTAAATTGCTGCTCGCGTTAAGCGGCTTAATACTCCTTAGTGGCGGTGCTTATTTTATGTGGCATAAGCCTGAAACGGCACCTACCTATGTAACTGAAGCGGTGCGCCGTGGCGATATCGAAAACTCAGTACTTGCCAATGGCATGTTGCAGGCATCCAAACTGGTGAGTGTGGGCGCACAGGTATCGGGGCAAATCTTAAGTTTGCCGCTGGCACTGGGTGATGAAGTAAAGAAAGGCGATTTGATTGCTCAGATTGATAGCTTAGCGCAGCAGAATAATTTGAAGGATGCCCTCGCATCACTCAAGAGTATCAATGCTCAGTTCCGTGCTAAACAGGCGCAGATCCGCCAAGCTAAGTTGGAATTTAGCCGCCAGCAGCAAATGCTTGCTGATAAGGCCAGTTCCCGCGCCGATTATGAAGTGGCCGATGCTAATCTAACGGTTTATCAAGCCGAGCTTGAGCAATTAGAAGCGCAAAAACAACAGGCTGAAATTAATGTCGACAGTGCCAGAATTGATTTAGGTTATACCAAAATTACCGCGCCGATGGATGGCACTGTGGTGTATTCCGCGGTGGAAGTGGGGCAAACCGTTAACGCCAATCAAACGACACCGACCATAGTTGAAATGGCGCAGCTGGATACCATGACAGTTAAAGCGCAGATTTCCGAAGCCGATGTTGTCAATGTCCATCCGGGTCAAGCCGTGTATTTCACTGTCCTTGGAAAACCGAATCATCCCTACCGTGGCGTTTTGAGGGCGATTGAGCCTGGGCCGATTTCGATGGATGGCGACGATAGCAATATGAGCTCTAGCGACTCAGACGCTATTTATTACCATGGTCTGTTTGATGTAGAAAACCCTGACCGCACCTTGCGTATCGGCATGACGGCGCAGGTGTCCATAGTGTTAGCTAAGGCCGATGATGCGCTATTAGTGCCTGCGCAGATATTGCGTATAAAGCCGAGGGAGAAATCCGCGGTGCCAGAGGCTAAGTCTGTCGAGCGTAAAGCCCGCAGCGGCCCGCAATATCAAGTGCCTGTGTTAGTTGATAACCAAGTGCAATATGTGGATGTCACTGTGGGGATTAACAACAAAATCAATGCTGAAATCACCGCGGGTTTGAAGGAAGGCGATCAGGTTGTTCTTGGCATGCCGTCTTCCGATGATGGCAACAGTAAATTACGTCGCCCACCTAGCGTGAGGTTTTAACAGTGACAACGGCATTACTTGAAATTTCAGGTTGTTATCGCACTTTTCAGGCGGCTGAGCAGCAACTCACTGTGCTGAAAGATGTGAACTTGTCGATTGGCCGTGGCGAGATGGTGGCGATAGTAGGTGCTTCTGGCTCGGGTAAATCGACCCTAATGAACATTCTTGGTTGTTTAGATAAGCCGTCAAAGGGCGCGTATTTTATTAACGGCCAAGATACCTCGACTATGGACGTTGATGAGTTAGCGCAGCTGCGCCGCGAGCACTTTGGTTTTATCTTTCAGCGTTATCATTTACTGGGTGATTTGACCGCCATAGGCAACGTCGAAGTACCTGCTGTGTATGCGGGTAAAGAACGCACGGTTCGTAAAGACAGGGCCGAGCATTTGTTAACGCGTTTAGGCCTTGGCGACAGGCTTGACCATAAACCCAATCAGCTCAGTGGCGGACAACAGCAGCGGGTCAGTGTGGCACGTGCTTTGATGAATGGCGGCGATGTGATCCTTGCCGATGAGCCGACGGGTGCGTTGGATAGTCACAGCGGCGAAGAAATGATGCAGTTGTTGCAGGAGCTTCACAGCGACGGTCATACCATCATTATCGTGACCCATGATATGCACGTGGCCCAATATGCTGACCGCATTATTGAAATCAAAGACGGTGTGATTATCAGCGATGAGCGCAGTCAGGATAAACAGACGGCTAAGCCACAAAGCTCGATGTTGCAAAGCTCAACGTTACAAAATATGGCGCCACAAAAGCCTAGCGGTGCAGTGGCAGCAAAAGACGGCTCTCGTGCGCGGGTGGCTTCGTGGGACAGATATGTCGAAGCGCTTAAAATGGCGCTGGTGGCGATGTCGACCCACAGGTTACGTACCTTCTTGACTATGCTCGGGATTATTATCGGTATCGCCTCAGTGGTTTCTGTGGTGGCCTTAGGTGAAGGCTCGCAGCAGGCCATTCTCAAAAGTATCAGTTCGATGGGGACTAACACGATTGATATTCGCCCCGGTTCTGGTTTTGGCGATAGACGCTCGGCGCGGGTACGCACCTTAACCGCAACGGACGCAAATGCTCTTAAAAATTTACCCTATGTTGATAGCGTGACGCCAAGCATTGGCTCTACTGCAACGGTTCGTTTTGGTAATAAAGCGGTATCGGCATCGGTGAATGGTGTGGGGCCTGAGTTTTTCCGTGTAAGAGGGTACGAGTTAGCGCAGGGCCAATTTTGGGATGATGCCAGTGTCGCATCGCTCGCCCAAGATGCGGTGATTGATGACAACACCCGTAAGGAGCTTTTTCCTAACAGCGCTGCCGACAATAACTCGGCGATAGGGCAAGTGATTTTCCTTGGAGATTTACCCGTACGTATCATAGGTGTGACTCAACCCAAAGAAAGTGCTTTTGGTAACAGCGATGCGCTTAATGTGTGGGTGCCTTACACCACAGTTTCTGGCCGTATGGTGGGTAAAAACTATTTGGATGGTATTACCGTTCGACTCGATGAAACTGTGCCGAGTAACGCGGCGGAGCAGGGCATTATCGCGCTGCTTAAAATGCGCCACGGCACGCAAGATTTCTTCACCATTAATACCGATACCATTAGGCAGAACATTGAAAAAACCACTGCGACCATGACCTTACTGATCTCGGCTATCGCAGTGATTTCCCTTGTCGTTGGCGGAATTGGGGTGATGAACATTATGTTAGTGTCTGTGACTGAGCGAACCCGTGAAATCGGTGTTCGTATGGCGGTGGGGGCGCGCCAGAGTGATATTTTGCGCCAGTTCCTTATCGAAGCCATTTTAGTGTGTTTGTGTGGTGGCACCTTAGGCATCGCCTTGTCCTACTTAATTGGCGTGGTGTTTGCTCAAACGGGAGGCAGTTTCCAAATGATTTATTCCACCACCTCCATCGTTGCCGCCTTTGCCTGCTCGACCTTAATTGGTGTGCTATTTGGTTTCTTACCCGCCCGCAATGCGGCGCAGTTAGATCCCGTTGATGCACTAGCCAGAGAGTAATAACACCATGAATACTAGACTATTTAATCGACCATTTTCGCCTCGTAGCTGTGCTATTGCTGTTTGCACGGCTTTGGGACCAGCTCTGTGCATAGCCCTGTTGAGTGGTTGTGGCAGTGCTATGCGTTCAGACTTTGAACCACCCGCACTGGCTATTCCCGAACAGTGGCAAAACACCACAGTGAATGAGCAAGTAAAAGTCGACCCTTGGTGGCAGCAGTTTCATCAGCCTGAGCTCGATAAGCTGGTCAGTCAAGTGTTGAGCACTAACAATGACTTAACCCTAGCGACCTTAACGCTGCGTAAAGCACGCTTGCAGGCAGGGCTAACGCGGGATGATCTATACCCACAGTTATCGGCAAACCTTGACGCTTCCCGTAATCAGCCACTGGAGGGTGGCGATGCGACTAAGAGTTATCAAGCAAAATTGTCTGTCAGTTATGAGGTGGACTTGTGGGGCAAAGTGTCGGCCAATATCGACCAAGCTCAATGGGCTGCGCTGGCGAGCGCCGAAGATAGAGAAAGTACCACCCAAAGCCTAGTGGCGACCACCGCATCCTTGTATTGGCAGATAGGTTATTTAAATCAACGGATTGATTTAAGCCAAAAGAGTATCGAGTACAGTCAGCAAACGCTGGCATTAACCCAAAGGCAGTATGATTCTGGGGCCGTGACGCAAGTGAATGTGCTTGAAGCTCAGCGCAGTATGGCGGGACAAGAGGCGGCCCATAGCCAGCTTATTCAGCAATTAACTGTGGCTAAAAATGCCCTCGCGATATTACTCAATCAGGCGCCAGCTGCTGTTCCTGCGCAGAGTTTAGCTTCAGGGGGAACTTGGGTTGAGATTAAGCAACTCCCCGACGTAGCAGTGCCGGACGTTAGCGTGGGTGTACCCGCAGATTTATTAGTGAGACGCCCAGATGTGAAGGCCTCCTTGTATCAACTGCGCTCCGCCTTGGCGAGTAAAGATGCGACCTATGCGAGTTATTTTCCAAGCCTGAGTTTAACCGGCGGTGTTGGGGAGTCGACCTCTGAGTTAAAAGAGTTGTTACGTAATCCCGTTGGCAGTTTAGGCGCAGGGCTAGTCTTGCCCTTTTTGCAGTGGAATCAAATGCAAATCAATAACGACATTGCCGATATCGATTATCAAACTGCAGTGGTGAATTATCGCAAGACGCTTTATTCCGCCTTTGAGGATGTCGATAACGCGATTTCGGCTAAGCAGCAATATCGTTATCAAGGGGAGAAGTTGGCACAGCAATTTAGCGCAGCGGCGGCCGTTGAAGCCATTTATGAGAGCCAGTACCGCAATGGCGCTATCGGTATTCAGAATTGGATTGATGCCCAAGAGAATCGTCGCAGCGCCGAGGCGGCTTTACTCGAGAATCGCTATAACCAACTCACCGCCCAAGCGACGCTTTATCAAGCCCTTGGCGGCAGCGATATCGCTCCGCCTTTGGCAAAGGAATAGCGCATTTTTGTAAAAGCATCACAGCGCGACAGAAAAATAAAAAACCGCTATTAATAGCGGTTTTTTGTTGGGCAAATGCAAGTGTAAGCACTCGCACTAGTGCCTTTGCGCTGCGTTTAGCCGTTAAGCAGAATTAGCTGCGTAATATTTGCAGCGGCAGACTGAGCATATCATCGCCGGTTCCGGCTAAGTGCCAGATGATGCCGACTAAGGCGCCAACCGTAAGCAAGTACCAAATAACCGAGAAGATTTGCCCGTATCTGTCTAACGGCAGCAGGTGGCTTTGATGGCGAGTGCGCCATTCGAAAATGATTTCTAAGCTGCCGATCAACAGTAAGAAGCCCAATAGCGCTAAGCCTAAGGTGTAGCTGATATACACTCCGAAAGCGGCACCGGCGGCGCAGGCGACCAGCCCCATGATGCTGTTCATCGAAAAACTAATGCTCTTTAAAATATGGCCGCCATCGAGTGGCAAAATAGGCAATAAATTAAATAGGTTAAGCAGCGCATTAAAGGCGGCAAGGCCAGCAAAAAACACATTGCCCGTTGCGTGGTAAGCAATCAAGGAAGCGATGGACATCAAGAGCCCAAAGGTCGGTCCCATGATAGAAATCACCACATCTTGCCAACGTGTATTAATTTTCTCATCGGAGAGCGCGAGTCCGCCCATAAAGGGAATAAGGTAAATCCCTTTGGTCTTCATCCCAAAATATTTCATTGCGCGAATATGGCCATATTCGTGAAATACCAAACAGGCGATAAGTGCGAGGGCGAATTGGAAGGAGAATAGCCAAGAGTAAGCGGCAACACTGGCGCCCGCTAACACTACCTTTATGACTTTAGCGCTTTTTAACAGCTTAAAGCCGAGGGAGGCGAGTCCTATCATGCTGATTTTTTGCTGCTTAACGATGGGCGTTTCTGGTGTTTGGCGTTCGATATCTTTCTCTGTCCGTCGCCCTTGGTCGATAATCTTGTCATCCATCAGCAAGCAGTAATCGAGGCGGAAAGGCTGCCAAACGAGATCGGTTTCGAGGCGAACTTGGATTTTAGCTTCTGTCATGGCGATGGCTTGCTCACCACTTTCTGTCACCAATGGGCTGCTGTGGTGGGTGAGCTCAAAGACATGGACTTTGAGGCCGCCATTATCGACGGAAGCTTCTTTTTGTGAGACTAAGGTGTTGTCCCAGTAGAGTTGTTGCCAGCCCGCGAGCGAGCCTTCTAAGCGCAGTTGTTTGCCTAAGCAGTCAATCTTAAGTAGTTCCAATTTCGGTTCCATCTATTTGTATATTTAGTGCCAACTTAAACGTCATCCCTTGAGTCGACGCAGAAAACGGTTATTTTGGAGTGCATCTTAAGCGCTATACTGTCTGGCTTAGCGCTGTTGCACCGCGGCAAATTATGCCTGTGAATTGATTATGAGGATATTAGCTTTTAAGGTCATATTGTTTTTTATTGATTAACTGAGTCATTGATAGCCATTTATTATGGCTTATCATGTGTTTGCTGTTTATTCATCGAGGGTACGAACAATTTCGATTCCTTGGGCAATTGTCGTGAAAGCCAGTTTAGCGACACAACATTGTCCTAGTGCTTGGGCATGATTTTGAACCCATTTGATAAATTCATTGAGTGGCAAATCCTGTTTTTGGCGCAGTAATCGAGGTAATTCGCCAACAGGATCTTCATGGATTTTTTGTGGACAGGCACTGATAAGGTATCGCTGCCCTTTGGAGTCTAATAATTGATCGGTTTCGATGAAGTGATGCTGATAGAGACAGACCAGTTCGAGCCAATCTCTTTGATGTTCTAGGTAAAGTAATTCGTCATTTTGAGTCAGTTTTACAATCGCTGGCCATTCAATACTCGACATCTTAACGCTAGTCATTTCAGATCCTTAGGAAGTTTAAAATGGGCTCTGAGGTATTCTCTGAGATCAATCGGCGGCAGTAGACAAGGATTAGGATTTAGCAAGAAGGTGGCTTGGCATACTGCTGCGTGCGTTTATCTGTGAGCAGTATGCCACGCTTGGAGAAGATAGATAGAGGCCAGAACGAGTTCAGAGGTTTGGCTGCTGAGTGAAAGCCGCCTCAGCACTGGCGTTAAGAACCCTAGTGAACCTTATGTGCTCGGTGCAGCTTTTGCCTTGGCGTTATAGTCAAAGTTAATCTCTTGATTAACATTGGCAATACAACAAGTGCCGTGTTCACGTGCCGTACGGTGATTTGCTGGACCTATATGCAGCTCAACGTTAAGGAATACGTGTTTAAGCACTTCGATACGGTATTTTTCGTAGTAGCCTTCGACTTCTTGTTTAAAGGTATCGAATTCAAGCTCTTCACGGGTACGTTCGTCCATGATGCGATTCTTTTCATCAAGCATCATCTTGATTTGCTCAATCATAACCGCGTCAGCTTGCCATTCTGACTTGGGGGGCAATTTATTGAGGCGAGCCTCGATATCTAAACTGGCGACGACCATAGCTTTAACGCTCTCATCGAGTAGCTTGAGATCTTGCTTGAGTTCAGCCTGTCCCATTGCGCAGTAAACGTCAGTTTTAGTCCCTGCCGTTGCACCTATGACAACCGCCGTGATGCCTTTTTCAGCGTGTGCGACTCCACCAACCAGATCGCCACGACGACCGCTAGGATCGCTGACCGTTAAACTGCCGGCGGTTTTGGTATTACTGTGCAGCAACTGTTTAGTTACTAAGATATTACCTTTGGCAACTAATTGAGAATATTGCACAAATTGGGCGCTGATCTGCCCTTGAGAATAGATATTGGTAGAGTATTCATTGGCTTTAATCTGGCGGCCAATGATGCCTTTACTCACAGTGACATCGCCTTCTGCTTCAAGGGTGGCGGAGTCCACAAACCCCATCACGGTAATATCGCCTGAGCTTTTAACTATCATGCCCTCGTGGACATCACCTGTAATTAAAATACTGCCCTTGAAGGTGACATGGCCTGTACTGATGTCGACGTCTTTAAGTTGCAGTACATCATCGACATTCATACCTGTACGGGTTTCGACGGGTTGCCCCGGCACTGTGGCGATCAGTTTATTGGGATCTTTGGGATGAAAAGCTGTGCCAGTACCCGCTTGAAGCACGGCATCCTTACCTGGTTTTTGTTTAAGGACTTCGCCCTTGATGTTGTAGCCCGGAGTGCCTTCGGTGGCTAAATGTTTAACCATCAAGAGATCATTGGCTTTAACAACGATCATTGCGCCTAAATTGCGCATATCGACACTGCCATCTTCGCGCTCTTGTGGCTGAAGCAAGCGCTCCCGCGCAAGGAATACTTTGCGTTCTAGTACCGCATTGAGTCCATTAACAGGGGCTTTGCCTTGGGCTATTTCACTTTGGCAGATTTCCCCTGGCTTGAGTGTGCTGAGTTGCTTTAGTAGAGCTTGAATTTTGAGTTTGCTTAGCCCCATGCAGACGTTGTTTTTTTTGAGATGAGTGAGGATCTCTGGCAAATCTATCTGTTTACCACCCCATGCTGCGGTAAGTTTAAGACTGGCTTGCATTTTATCGGGACTAATCTCGATAGCTATGCTGCCATCGCGACGTTCGGCCAAAGTAGTATAGAGCTCAAATTTTCCATCGTCTTGATTACAAAGAGAGTTGATTTTAGCGACGGTTTTAGTAATGGCTGGTTCTAGCGGAAACAGGGCGGCGAATTCAGGTAAAGATAACAGGCGCATTATGTCTTCATGGGTGACTGGACCATGGACATTCGGGATCAGGCGCAATTCAGCTTTTGTCTTATCGCTGTTTAGCTCTATGAGTTCAGGGTCCAGCATAGGGGCATTCCTAGTAATTGCGTTTTATTCTTGTTAAGAAGCTGTTTTGAGTATAACAGTAGAAACTTAGGGTAAAGAAGCCTTTTTGGCTGCAAAATCAGCAAATGTTGTCATTTTGTTGTTAATGGTCTATGAGTGAATTTTAAAATAGTTTTTTATAAAAAATTGAGTCTTATAATCAGTGTTATCTCTGGTTTTATAACAAAAATTACTGAATAAACCACAACTTATATTGATTTTAGGTTTAACCATTATTTTGATGTTTTAAATCGAATCCCTATGTTAGGAACGGCTGTTGAGTGATTATAAGTGAGGAATTGTCAGAATCGCTGGCATGCGGCAGATCACAATATTGAATTTTGTAACACGATGAAAGGGAGGTTTTATCTAAAAACAAACAGGGATTGGGATAAGAGTGAGTGGCTGGGTTGCCAATAACGCGCTTCAGCGAAAGCATCTGCGCGTTATTAATCAAACATCTATTTGTGCTGGAAGTAATACAACTTGTACTTGTTGTTATCGGCAACCACTTTCAATTGGCCAAATTCGGCGGCGATAATATCGGAATAGGGCAGGTGGCGATTGGCTACTATTTGCCAAATACCATTATGTTGTAATTGCTTAGCACTATCGGTGACAAAGTTCTGCGCTATGCTGGTGGTGCTGGCGAGGCCATCATGAAACGGCGGATTAGAGATAATGCCGTTAAATTTTCCTGTGGTTTGCGCGAGCCCATCGGATGGATACACTTTGGCTGTCATGCCATTGGCCGCCAGGGTGAGTTCGCAAGAAGCTAACGCCATGGCATTAATATCAACACATTCTAGGGATAGGCTCGGTTGTGCTTTTAGTAGGGCTGCGGTGATCACGCCTGCGCCGCAACCAAAATCGAGCACTCGACCCGAGAGTGTTGGTAGGTGTGACAATAATAATTCAGTGCCGAGATCTAACCGTTTTTCGCTAAATACCCCGACTAAATTACAGATACTGATCTCGCCTTGCGGCGTTGTGAGTTGATACTGACTGACCCAGTCGCTAAGTTTCATTGCCGGGGCGCTGCCCTCTAAATGGCTACCAAACAGTAGGCAGTGGCGGGCATTATCGAGCTTCATCCCCGTCGCAAAATACTCAGGCAAGAGTTTAACTAAAGACTTAATGCCGCCTTTGTTTTCCCCAACGACTAATAGCTGGCCGTTAGGCACAAGATGGCTGGCGGCGAGGTTAAACAGATAGGGTGCGAGGGGTTTAGCCTTGGGGAAATAAACGATAACCGTATCGTACTTTTCTGGTGTAATTGGGTCTTGATGTGGCAGTTCATGGCCGAAGTAGCAACGCAGTTTTGAATTCGCGTGCGGCGCTAAGTGTAAATAATGGTGATAATCCAAGGCGAGGGCATCGACCGAGGCCGCGACATCGAGCAGGGCTTTTGGCAGTAGATCGGCTTCATGATTGAGCACTAACACCTTATGTTGGCTTAGGCTGTCTTGATTACGAATAATGACTTGCGATGGATTAGTTAACACAGTTACAGGCACCTATAAACTTAAGTGTGGGCATTATACCCGTTATTCACGCCCGAGCCAGTTTGCATCGAATCACTGCACTAAGACCTAATAAAATCCCTAATAAAAAGACCCAATAAAAAAGGCAACTGCATTATGCGGTTGCCTTATGTGATTGCCTTTAATGAAAGGAATCGATTAACGCTTAGCTCTTAGGTTTCTTCGGTTTTGGCAATAAGCTGAAAATCTTATTGGCGATATCAGTATTGTCTTGATGGCCGTTAAACAGCTCAGATGCGGGACCTGCGGCAAACACTTGTACGTCTGTGCCTGTATGGCCGTCGGTTGTCCAACCTGTATCAGTTCGCTTATCAATAACATGGCGAATTGCAACCGCGATGGTTTCTAATCCCTGCATTCTGGCGACCGTTAATTTTGCGATTTCTTCTTCGTTGAGCTCAAAACCTAAACCGCGGGCAAGATCGGCCTGCCATTGTTCACCGCTGATGGCGGCTAAGGCTAATGTGTCGGTACTGGCTGAAACGTTGCGTAGGATTTCAGGGTTCCAGTTGTACTTTCCATCGACACCAATCGATAGGCCGCCGGTATTATGGTCGGCGGTGATCACCATCAGGGTATCAGGATGTTCACGCACGAATTGCTCAACCACTTCAATGGCATTGGAGAATTCATCCATTTCACCCATGGCTGTAGCTATGTCGTTATTGTGACCCGCCCAGTCGATGAGGCTTCCTTCGACTAACAGTACAAAACCTTGGTCATTCTGCGACAGTAAACTGAGCGCTTTTTGGGTTAAAGTGCTGAGTTTTTTCGCATCTTTTTCATCAATTGCCCAAGGTAATTGGACTTCGGCAAACAGTCCCAGCACTTTAGGTTGGGTGATGCTGGCGAGATCTTCAAAACGAGTAATATGTTGATAACCCTTGGCTTTAAATTGTGCTAATAGTTCAGGGGTAAAGTATTTTTGACCACCGCCTAAGAATACATCGGCGTTGGTTTCTAGATAGCTGAGTGCTAAGGCGTCGTAGTTTTTACGGCTCTCGTTGTGGGCTAAAAAGGCTGCAGGCGTGGCGTGGTTTATCTGGGATGTGACAGCCACACCTGTGCTGAGGCCAAGGGATTTGGCTTTTTCGAGTATGGTCGGTAGCGGTTGCTTTTGGGTATCGACCGAAATCGCCCCATTGTAAGATTTAACGCCAGTGGCGAGCGCTGTTGCTGCCGCGGCTGAGTCGGTAACATAACCACTGACACTGGCGGGATAAGTGCTCGCCATCCCTACAAGTAAACGGTCGAATACGGTTTGTTCGACTTCCTCTGTGTCAGGATTATCTTTGTAGTAACGGTAAGCGCTAGTGTAAGACGGTCCCATACCATCACCTATCATGATGACAATGTTTTTGGGACGCGACGGTGCTTTCGTTGGACCTGTTTCTATGTTGGCCCAAGTCGGAGTCGATAGTAATAAACCTATGCCGAGTAACAAGAATGGCGCTTTGGTGAAACTCATATCACATCCCTAGAAAGTGGCTAGGCGCTTGTGATGTCAAAGCGCCTTAAATCAACAAACTCGTTGGTAAATTTTTATGCTTTGGTGTTAATGCGTGCTTCAATAGCATCCATTAACATGCCGGTGATGTCGACATCAAATGCTGCTTGGATCTCACGGATACAAGTTGGACTGGTTACGTTGATCTCAGTCAGCTTGTCACCAATGACATCGAGGCCGACAAAAATCAGTCCACGCTTTTTAAGTTCTGGACCAATGGCGCGGGCAATTGCCCAATCGCTGTCGGATAAAGGTTGAGCCACACCGCTTCCGCCTGCCGCTAAGTTACCACGGGTTTCGCCTTTCATTGGGATACGCGCCAAGGCGTAGGGCACAGGCTCACCATCGACCACTAAAATGCGTTTATCGCCTTTGGTTATCTCAGGGATAAAGGCTTGCGCCATGGCATATTGTTGGCCATAGCTGGTCAAGGTTTCTATGATGACCCCAAGGTTTGGGTCGTCCTGCTTCACGCGGAAAATCGAGGTGCCGCCCATACCATCAAGTGGCTTAAGAATAATATCGCCCTTCGCTTGGTGGAAAGCGCGGATACGTTTGGCATCACGGGTTACGATCGTTTCTGGCGTGAATTCGCTAAACCATGCGGTAAACAGTTTCTCGTTAGCATCACGTAAGCTTTGTGGCTTATTAACGATCAACACGCCTTGTTCTTCGGCGCGTTCAAGCATGTAAGTTGCGTAGATAAATTCTGTATCGAATGGCGGGTCCTTACGCATTAAGATCACGTCGAGTTCGCTCATCGGCGTGTCTGTAGCTTCGCCGAGTTCAAACCATTTGCTCGCATCATTGAAAACAGTTAACGGACGCATATTGGCCATAGCCACACCGTTGACCATGGCAAGATCGGCCATTTCCATATAAAACAGCTGATAACCTCTTTCCTGCGCGGCCATTAACATGGCAAAACTGGAGTCTTTCTTAATGTTGATCTCACTGATGGGGTCCATCACTATGCCGAGTTTTATCATTAATCTGTTCCTTATTTGTCGCCGTTTGCAGGCAAAAAAGCATTTATTGGATAATGGGGTGCCATACCACCGCTGTGTGCGGCTGTGGACGGTCTAGCCTAAATCACCAAATCTGAGTTGCAGTGCCGTAATGGCGGTGAGCGAGGCGGTTTCGGTGCGTAGCACTCTGGGGCCAAGCAACACATCGGTAAATTGATAGGTTTCTGTCATGGCGATTTCTTCCGCCGACAAACCGCCTTCTGGGCCAATTAATAGTCGCACGCGGGTATGGGCCAAATCTAAGCCATTGATACCGTGTGCGGCACGTGGATGCAAATTGAGTTTAAGCGCTGAGGTCGGCTCACTGCACCAATCGTGTAAGTCCATCGCTGGGCGAATCACGGGCACTTGGCTGCGTCCCGATTGCTCACAGGCGCTCACGACGATCTTCTGCCATTGCTGAATTTTTTTCTCTAGGCGTTCGCCGTTGAGTTTCACACCGCAGCGATCTGAAAACAGCGGCGTAATAGTATTGACGCCAAGCTCGACTGATTTTTGAATGGTGAACTCCATTCTATCGCCACGGGAAATCACTTGGCCTAAGTGCAAGTTGAGTGGCGACTCAGATAAATTGGCCTCACAGGAGAGCAGTTTTACTGTGACATGCTTCTTACCTGCGTCAACAATTTCAGCAAGATAATCATTGCCATCGCCATTAAATAGACTGATATGTTCGCCGTTGCCCATGCGTAGCACCTTGCCGATATGGGCCGCGCCATCTTCGTCTAAGTTCAACTGTTGATTGATGGCTAATGGCTGAGGTTGATAAATTCTTGGGACTCTCATTGTCGACCTTATTCGGCTAATTGTTGACGCTGTGGTGGCGTATTACAGGCATTCTGCACAAAGGGGTTATGGTTACCTTGGGTTTGCGCTATGGCGTTATCACGTTTGCACTCAATAGTATCAACTGGATAGGTTTTATCCCATGCCTTAAACAATTTTAATTGGCTTGAGGCGATTTTAAGACCATAGGTCTGCTGCATATAGAGGTAGGTTCTGGCTATCTTACCGCGGGTATTCGCGGGAGGTTGTGCTTGACGATTCTTAAAGTCGACTACCATAGCACATTGGCCATATTGGTCGGCCTTACCGTTCCATTGGCTAAATCGGAAGTTGCTGCGATCGCCATTGACCTCACCAATTGCGGGTACCAAATTATGCATGTCCGATTCCATTTTATTAAATTCATTACTGTTATCGGCACAGTTTTTACGGCCGCCCTTTTGCCAGCATTGGAGTTGATGGCCAAATTCCCAGGCGGGGACTATGTGTTCCCACTCGATACGGTTGGCGCGTGTTTCCTGCTTACGGACTTGATAACCACAGCTGGCGAGATCGGGTTTCCACGATTTGCCTTTGATCTGAATTTCACAGCCACAGTAAAAGCTGACTGCGGGCAGAGTACCTTGGCGACTGCCTGCGTAGAACGCCTGTGACTTGGTTTTCGCTTGGCTGAAACTGCTGGGATGTGACACTGAGGCACTTGCGGGCACAGATAAGGTCGCCGCCCAAGTGATTAGGCACAACAAAAGTCGCCGTGAATTAACGGCTAAAGAAGCTATGTTCAAAATTTATCCCAAAATAACAAACACTACGCGAGCCTTTGGCTCGTCTTTTATGGCGTGATGGTAAGGGAAATATCGCTGTTTATGCAAATTGAGTCGTACTTAGGTGGGAGTTTTGTTTGCTGAAAGTCGCTAGATCGCAGTTAAATGGGTCTTACAGCGTTTACAAATATAACGACTTTCACCACGCAGCACCTTGTTATGGCGGCGAATACTCAGTCGAATCGGTCCACAGGCGCAGCGATACTCAACATCGCGACTCGTAACTGAAGTGGTATTAAAGCTATGTGTGGTACTCGGATTGACCTTAAATACCGTTAACATCAAAGATTGCCATTCTTTACCGTGGGGCTTGGTTTTGCCAAAAAGCTGAAAACACAGCAAATGACAAATTTCGTGGGGGACTACCTCAGTCAGAAATGCCTCGCTGTTTTCGCGTAGCAATACAGGATTGAATCGCAAGCGATTCTGTTGCAGATGAGCCGTACCCGCACTCTTACCCCTTAGACTAAATTGAGTGACTGGGCGTGGAAAAGTGCGCTTAAGCGATATCTCGGCCTCTTGATAACAGGCTTCAATTCGCTCTAGTACTTGAATTTGTAGTGACGAGAGTGGGCGTGATGAACCGGTGAAAATATGTGCTTGAGCCGGATTTTGTAATGGTGGACTCGTTATCACCTGCGACTTATCTTGGCTTTGGCCCAAGGCTGCGTACGTCGATTTTGTCAGCGGGGCAAGTGCTTCACTGCTGCGACGGCGTAAGGCATTGAGTAAGTCAGCGGGTTTCAGCATAGGGTTAGCGTTGGATCTCGTCGGTTAAAGATAAAATTGAGTGCTTAAAACTTATCGGTGATTAAGCCTGCCTAAGCGTTCACATCAGAAGCGTTCGCATCATAGCGAACGCTATTTGACAATGCCAGTTTCGGCCAGTTTCAGCCAGTGTGACTTGGCTATAAACTCGCTGCCGCCTGCATCACCATAGTGCGTACTTGTTCGACTATGGCTTGCTCAGTATCGGCATCATAGCCTTTGACTCTTGGTGTGTGAATGTGGCCGACCTTGGCATGGCTATTAAACTTTTGCTGCAAGACTATGGCGCGATAGGAGATTTCATTAGAGAGATAACCGCCGCCAGAACCTTCGACTGAGGTTTCGTTTTGCAGTTCGCTTAATGACGTCGCGCTAAATTCACCGCGGGCAAGGGTAGTGACAGTATGGTTATCATTGACTTTCCATTGACCATCTTTGACTTGCATAGCCGAAACAGGCAGTGAAAACTCCACAAATTCGGGGCCGATAAAATCTTTACCATTAAGCTTTGGGGCAACGGGTGCGGTTTTCGTGCCGCCAGTGAGTACGTTTTGGTTATCGGGCGCCGCTGCGCTGCGATTTCGCCCTGGGAAACGTTCGATATCAAAATCAGTTCGGCCCATGCTAACGGTGAATACAAATTGGGTTTTGGGATCGCGATAAATCGGGCTCAATAGCGACTCGATAAGTCCTTGATCAAAATCTGCAAAACGTACTGGCACCATAGCGGCTTCTATTTGCGCCGTTTTACCATTAATATCAAAGCGAAAACCATCCAAGGCGAGGGCGACTAAACCTGAAGGATTACTCTGGGTGATATCTTTGTCGAGGAAGAAAGGATCGAAACCAGTGAGAAATATTTTGATTTGGACATCATCACCATATTGAATATCGCTAAAACCCCGTGAGGCCTTTTCAACCGCACTCATTAATATGTCTTGTTGCCAATCGGCCATTTTAAAGTTGGCGCTGGTGGTTTCTAGACTATTAAGCATGGCAAGGCGAGCCCAGTATAAAGGTCGGTCGTCAAAATGCCCTGACTGTACATCGCGGACAGCTTGTTGCCACAATCTGTGTCCTTGGCGCGCCGCTAATTGGGTGGCGTCAACTTCGTTTTTCTTTGAGCTCAGTTGAGCCAGACCATCGTCAAGTGCTTGATAGCGAGTGACTACGTCGCCTATGGTTTTTTCGGCTGCTGGTAGGCGGGAAACTTCAACATCACCAAATAACTGCACGGCACTGGCTGTAGTCATTAAGCTGGTGGTGAGGATGAGTGTTAACACTGGCTTCAACATGTTTGGCTTCCCTGTAGTGATTAGACGTTATTCATTGGAAATAATGGTTATTTTTTTCGTGCGGATAGTCTCTTATGCCAAAAAGTATGCACTACAAGCTGAGGGTAATAAAGTTAAGCTCAGTGATCTTTGTCATCTTATGCCAATATCTTCTATCACAAATCATATGGCGCTAGCATTAATCCATCTGCAACAGTGCAATAGGGTCTAGTTTGCCTCTTTTTTGCCACAATTGGTCAGCAGTTTGCTAGGGCTTGCCAAAACCCTAAGTGATAGCCTTAATCACTTTTTTTAGTTCATTGGATTGTTTGTTTTTCTACAAGGAGATTTTATGCGTTTGTTCACCATATCGGCTGTGCTGATGATGTCCTCTATTTTAGTGTCGTCAAGCTTAGTGGCGCCGACTTTTGCATCTACTACAGCTAAGGAGTGGCAAGAAACCCGCAGTTGGGATGCTAGTTTTACTCAGCACCAAACTAAAGGCGTAGTGGTGTTATGGAATGAAAACAAGCAACAGGGATTCACTAATAATCTTAAACGTGCCAATCAAGGTTTTTTACCTGCATCGACGTTTAAAATTCCTAACAGTTTGATCGCGCTAGAGCTTGGCGTGGTAAAGGATGAGCATCAAGTCTTTAAGTGGGATGGTAAAAGTCGAGATATCGCAACTTGGAATCGTGATCATAACCTTATTACTGCAATGAAGTATTCGGTTGTGCCTGTCTACCAAGAGTTTGCTCGCCAAATTGGTGAGGCGCGTATGTCGAAGATGATCGCCTCGTTTGATTATGGTAATGAGGATATTTCGGGAAATTTGGATAGCTTTTGGTTAGATGGTGGCATACGAATTTCGGCTACGGAGCAAATCGATTTCCTACGTAAGCTTTATCACAACAAGATACACGCTTCTGAGCGCAGTTTACGTATTGTTAAGCAAGCCATGCTGACTGAAGCGAATTCTGACTATATTATCCGTGCGAAAACCGGTTATGCAGTCAGAGCGGAGCCAAGCATTGGCTGGTGGGTAGGTTGGGTTGAACTCGATGATAATGTATGGTTTTTTGCGATGAATATGGATATTCCCGACGCCGCAGGTTTACCATTGCGTCAAGCCATTACTAAGGAAATCTTAAAACGGGAACGCGTTATTCCTTAGCCCATGCTAGGTAGCGTAAGCATAGCGTATCCAAACCTTGCGAGAATTGCGTATGACGCTGCCTACTTAGCTGACATCAATCGTGATACTGAAAGCCTAGACTCAGATCTAGGCTTTTTTATTGGGCTTTCTTGAAACAGGTTTCTTTGATGCGACGGGAAACGTTAACCCATTAGGGATTGCAGGCTTTCTTGGCTGCTGAAGCGTTTTACAAAGAAGTCTAAGAAGACACTGATGTTGGTGGCCAGTTGGCGTCGGCTCGAATAAACCCCGTAAACCTTAAAAGGTTCAATCGGCCATTCCTGTAAAATCGGTACTAGCTGTCCATTAGCAAGTTCGGTCTTACAGGCTGAATTGGATAACATGGCGATGCCAAAATCATCTATGGCTAATTGCTTCACCATTATCGGGCTGTTGACCCTCACTTTACGCTGAAAGTTCGCCATGGTTTTACGTGAACCTTTACCCAGTGGCCAAATTGGTGCTGAGCGAGAAGTCCCCAATAAAATCCCACTGTGCAGGCTGAGTTCCTTTGGAGTCGCGGGTGTGCCTTTGAGTTTTAAGTATGCAGGGCTTGCCACTAAAATTGGCTGGCGTTCAAACAGTAATCTTGCGACTAAGTCCGACGATTGAAGTGGGCCATATTTGATGGCTATGTCATATCCTTCACCGACTAAACCAATATCGTTGTCGGTAAACTGGACATCCAATTCAACATTGGGATATAAACGCATGAATCCGCTACAGAGGTTAGCGATAAGTTCTTGGCTAAATGACACTGGGATTGCAATGCGTAATGATCCTGACACATCATCGTGAGTATTCTCGATAACTGCCTTGGCCGCTTCTACCTCATTGCGAATCGAATCACAGTGCTGATAAAAGAGTGCCCCGATTTGGGTCAAACTCAAATTACGGGTGTCGCGCTGTAGTAATCGCACGCCAAGTTGTTCTTCTAGCTGCGCGATTTTGCGACTTATGGTGGATTTTGGGTGGCCGGTTTCACGTGCAGCTTGGGAGAATCCCTTCGCTCTAACTACGGCTGCAAATAGCATCATACCGTTTAAATCTGGCATGTTATTCCCACTGTCTCATATTTGGAACAAAGCGTCCTATGCAGTTTAATGGCATTTGACGGGATAACAAAGTTATATTTATTGGCTAAAAATTTTCAGAGGCTAAGCAGAGGATCTTTTGATGACCAGCAATAATCAGCCCAAACACATGACTCAAGCCCAAACGCCCGATCCGCTTTTTTTACAGGCCGAGCATTTGGCAAAAGATTTTTCTCTGTTTCCTAAGCACAGTAAACAGAGTTTATCGGAAGAAATTAAAGGTCTTTTAAATGAGGATGCTATTCAAGCAAACTTAAAAGACTTGGCATCTTTAGATGTCGACGGTTACGTTGCTAAAGTGATCCAGCCGACCCAAGATAAAGGTCGTCCTGGTGCAAAACGTATTATTGCCGATCTTAAAGGTCGTTTGATTACGGAAACTCACTTGGGCTCTTTTTACAGTGCTGAGGTCGAGCTGAACTTTGGTTCACGCACTCGTCGTATTGGCTTTATTGCCCAAGAACGCACTACCGCTAACGGTGCTTGGATGCCTGAGCATCATTACGCCGCTTGTAAAGCAATTCGTCATTTCGCCGAATTGTCTATGCCGATTATCTATTTAATTGATACCCCAGGGGCGGATGCTGGCGAAATCGCTAACAGCCAAAACCAAGCGCATTCAATTTCTAAAGCTATCGCAGAAAGTGCCAACGTTGACGTACCGACAGTCGGTATCGTAATTGGTGCTGGTTATTCTGGTGGCGCAATTCCATTAGCGGCTGCGAACATTCTGTTGTCGTTGCGTGACGGTATTTTCAACACGATCCAGCCACAAGGTCTGCAAAGTATTGCCCGTAAGTACAACTTATCTTGGCAAGAATGTGCGAAATCTGTCGGTGTATCACCAGAAGAGCTTTATACCTCAGGTTGTATCGACGGTATCATCGACTTTTCACCGGGCGATCGTGACGAGCGTCAGCACAATCTGCGCCGCGCTATTATTAGCAGCGTAGAAGCGGTTGAGCGTGCAGCGATGAATTTTGTGCGTGAATCTAAAGATTTACGTGAGCATTATGATCGCAGTTTAACTCGTTTCCTTAATCCATCTAAAAACTTGATGGCTTTGGAACTGAACGCAGAATTAGCTGTGGCAACGAGCCCGACCAGTCACCATAACTTGTTCGGTAGCGCCTATCGCTATTTGCGTTATTTAACGCTACGTAGCCGTATCCATTCTATTTCTCAAGAGCAATATGGTCGTCTGTCACGTGCTAGCGTGCCAGAAGGTGATCTGTTGGCACGTATTCAACAGGAACAAGACCGTGTGTTCCAAGCTTGGTTGTCTAACCCTGACAAGCTAGTTTATGACGAAGATTTGAATAAATTGTGGACTAACTTTGTCGCTAAACGTGACGAAGTCTCTACCGAGCGTAACATGCTGACACGTTTGATTTTGGGTGAGCCAAAAGAGAACTATAAAAAAGCACGTAAGGCGCTGTTATTTAACATCAGCTGGTCTTTGTATCATCGCTGGAAGAGCAATGCGGCTAACAACTTTAAAGGGCTGATTCAGCACTTAGAAAATTTGCCAAAGTCTGTGACTCAAGCTAAATGGCCTGAGCTTAATCAGCTGACTGTGCTAGACGTGGTGGTAAATGAAGAACTGCGTGAAGACTTTATTTGGCAATGCCATAACATTCTGATCTTCAATGCCTTGTATGACAACGTTGTGGGCAGCTTAGCCTCAATCGCTAAAGAAGCCATGATGTCGAAGAGTTTGTCACGTAACTCAGTGAACAACCTGTTGCATAAGTCAATTGACCATGCATTGTCGACGCAAGATACCTCGAACGACAAAGCTAAGTTCTATAAGTGGCTCAAGTATTTTATGGGTCAATCGAACCGCGCCGATTTGCTGGTGCGAGTAGAGCAGTGGAAGAGTGTGGGTTTCCCACAACTTAACGACAGTCTATTCGTGGTACTGACTTACTTCTTCGAGCGTTTACTGCCTGAGTATTTCGATAGTGAAAGCGATACCAGCAAGTACACTGGCGCGATCAACCCTGTGCGTATCGGTCGTCGTAAGGACTTCTGGAACCGCTTGACCATGGGTTATCAAGATCTATTGATCCAAAAAGTGCTGCGTGACGAAAAACGTAAAGGCAACATGACTTGGGAAAATGTGGTGAAGCAGTTCTTTACCCATTTCGAAGAGATCAACGGCGACAAAATGTCGGCTAACTTGCTCAACTTCCCAGGCTTCCGTTTATCGATTGAAGACGCATTAGATAAAGGTATTCGCCCATGTGGTTTGATCACAGGTATTGCTGACTTTAAAGAAAAAGGTCAAAAAGTGCGTGTGGGTGTGGCAGTGTCTAACACCGCATTCCAAGCGGGTGCATTCGATATGGCCAGTGCTGAGAAATTCTCTGCACTATTAATCGAGTGTGCTAAGCGTAAATTACCCGTTGTGTGCTTTATCAGTTCAGGCGGTATGCAGACTAAAGAAGGCGCCGCGGCGCTATTCTCTATGGCTGTGGTGAACGATCGTATCACGCGCTTTATTCGTGATAACGAATTGCCAGTACTGATGTTTGGTTTTGGTGACTGTACCGGTGGTGCGCAGGCGAGTTTTGTGACTCACCCATTGGTGCAAACTTACTATCTGTCTGGTACTAACATGCCATTCGCAGGTCAAATGGTGGTGCCAGCTTACTTACCATCAACGGCAACGCTGTCTAACTACTTGTCAAAAGTACCTGGCGCAATGGCGGGCTTAGTCCATAACCCATTCAGCGACAATTTAGACTCTCAGTTAGCAGGTATCGATCCTCTGATGCCAATGCCTTCGGCAAAAATTAACGATGTGATCATCAATGCACTGTCGACCTTAGTGGTTGAAGCTACTGTTGAAGAAGAAGTGATCGTGCAGAACGATCCACGTAAGTTAATGAAGCCAATTAACAAAGTATTGGTTCACGCTCGTGGTTGTACAGCTGTAAAACTTATTCGTAAGGCGCATGACAATAATATCAATGTGGTATTAGTGGCGTCTGATCCTGATATGACATCAGTGCCCGCGGACATGCTCAAAGAAACCGACAAGTTAGTTTGTCTTGGTGGTAACACATCGGACGAAAGTTACTTGAACGCATACTCAGTGCTGAAAGTGGCCGAATATGAACAGGTTGATGCATTGCATCCTGGTATTGGTTTCCTCTCAGAAAGCCCGCAGTTTGCTGCATTGTGTGTGAATAACGGTGTTAACTTCGTCGGTCCTAGCGTGCATTCAATGACGACTATGGGTAACAAGTCGAACGCAATTAAGACATCGCAAGCGCAAAACGTACCTGTTGTTCCTGGTTCGCACGGTATTCTGACCAATGCTGAACAAGCCGTAAACGTGGCGAGCGAAATCGGCTATCCAGTACTGCTTAAAGCGGTACAAGGTGGTGGCGGTAAAGGTATTCAGGTTGTAAAACGTCCTGAAGACATGATTGGTTTATTCCAAAAAACCGCAACTGAAGCGGCCGCCGCCTTCGGTAATGGTGACTTGTACTTAGAGAAGTATGTGACATCACTACGTCACATCGAAGTGCAGTTGCTGCGTGATAAGTTCGGCAACGCGAAAGTATTAGGTTTGCGTGACTGTTCGGTTCAACGTAACAACCAAAAAGTGGTCGAAGAATCTGGCTCAACTATGCTGCCGGATGAGCTGAAGCGGCAAGTGCTGGCTTATACCCGTGCCTTAGGCGACGCGACCGATTACATGGGCGCAGGTACCGTTGAGTTCATCTATAACTTAGATGCAAACGAAGTCTACTTTATGGAGATGAACACGCGTCTGCAGGTTGAGCATCCTGTCACGGAAGCGACTTCAGGTATTGATATCGTTAGTGCGCAGTTTGATATTGCCGCTGGCCGTTCAATTGCAGCGTTAGAACCGAAAGAAATTGGTTATGCGATGGAAGTACGTGTGACGGCTGAGAAAGCGGCGCTCGATAGCCATGGCATACTGCAGCTTATTCCAAATCCTGGCAAGATCACTGAGTGTGTGTTCCCAGATCATCCAGATGTGGAAATCATTTCGATTGCTGCGCCAGGTAAAGAAGTATCGCCATACTACGATAGCTTGATTGCGCAAATCATCATGCGCGGTGAAAACCGTGAAGATGTGATTGCCAAACTGTACGAATACTTAGACAGTGTAGTGCTGAAAGGCATCGCGACTAACATTCCGTTACTCAAGCTGATCTTGAAAGATGGTACCTTCAACGAAGGTGTTTACGACACTAACTATCTGCCACGCTTAATGGCTGAGCTCGATATTCCTGCGTTGATCGCAGAAATGGAAGCTGCCGCTGAAACTGTGGAAGTGGACACTGAGTCACTGCGTGTTGGCGAAAGTAACGAACTGAAAGTGTTAGCCCAAGGCGCAGGTATCTTCTATACCTCTTCTGCACCGGGTGAAGCGGACTTCGTGAAAGAAGGTGACATAGTCACGGTCGATCAAACGCTAGCACTAACAGAAGCGATGAAGATGTTCTCGCAAGTGACCTTAGCCGGCTTTAACCGTCAGAGTGCGATTCTGTACCCTGAAGATAAGAAGTATCGTATAGAGCGCATCCTGAACAGCAATGGTCAGCAAGTGTCTCAAGGCGATTTACTGTTCGTGGTCTCGCCTGTTGAAGAATAAGCTCAGCGTTTAACGCCATAGCTGAATAAGAAAATACCCGTCATTGGCGGGTATTTTTTTGCTTCTAAATTATTGCTTCTAAATTATTGCCACTAAATTATCTGTCACTAAATATAGGTAAGCGAACATGCCACTCTTAATGTGCATGACGTCTTTGACAAATCAACTTAGCTTTAATAGATAAGCTCATAACTAACAAGTGGCCAATCTCAGCTTTGTGCAATACGACCTGTATTTCTGATTAAGTCGGCAAAGAGTTTCTTTAATCTGTCGTTCGCCCATTTATCAGAACAAGTAGCATCAAGAGCCCACCTCTGGCCTCGAGAATTAACGGAATCTCCATGCTTTATTCGTAGTAATAGAGGCTCATCAAATCTCATTTTAAGTTGAAACTGAGTCTAAAACGAGCAGGGTGTGGATAAGTTTGGGGGTAAGTGGTGGGTATGGTGTGGCTAGATTAGATAATTAGAATTAACTGCAAATTTCCTGAAAATAGGGGTTGCACAAAAAGTTTCACTGCCTATAATGCGCATCCACTGACACGGCAGACAGCGTTAAGCAGCCTGATGTGACAGTTCATCGATGAGTTTACTAATTGATGAGTGTTGAGAAAGTTTGTAAAAACTCCTTGACGCGAAACGGGAAATGCGTAGAATACGCAGCCCTAGCCAACTGGAAGCGTTCGACGCTCAGTGTGGTACTCACCTTCTCTTATGAGGTTGAGTTGCTCTTTAACAAGATAAAACAAGAAATCTGTGTGGACACTCACAGGTGTTGAGTTAATCGAAACTGCTTAACCTTCGGGTCTTCGGGTTGGCAGTCAAAAATTTAAAT